>JAKDMK010000161.1 GCA_030452365.1 Nitrococcus sp. | reverse complement strand
GGGCGAATAAGTTTGCACCGGGGCTGCTCGACCGCTATATGGCCCGCAGCGCCGTTAGTGGGCAGCAAACCGCTGAACCCGCCAATCCCGGTCATCCGTGCAACCTCTGGCAACCGGCTGTCGGCGATCATGGCGCACGCGGGCGCTTCAGCGCTGAAGCCTACGAGCACAGCGTTCAGCTTTGGGCGACGACGCACCGCGGCTGGGTTGCGCTTGCCGGTGCTGCACTCGCCGCTGGTGCCATCTGTGCAAGCGCCGCCCGGCGGCGGAGACACACTCATCGGCTACGGTAGCACCGCTAGGCTGACGCCGTAAGCGAGACGTCGCGGTTTGTTACGGGGAGCTCGGGCATCCTGCCCGCCGGCCAAGGCGAAATTGACTCTTCCGGACCGTGTGCCGGGAGGGATGCCCGCGCTGCTAGAGTGTCAACCCGCGTAGGGCGCCATAGCGAAGCGCATCGCGCCGCTCGGCGATCACAGACATTCGGCGCATTACGGCCTGATCGGCCTAATGCGCCCTACGACAACTGGTACCAGCCGCCTTGTGGGTAAGCGCGTCAGTAGAAGCCAGCTCATCACGCGCAACAAAGCTGAGCTTTGCATCAGTCGGGACGCGCGGGCTCATCGGCCAATTTATTGAATGGCGTGACGGTGCCGTCCTTGACCACTCGGATCGTCCTGCGGAAATGCCAGGCAAACAGCGCGATCGCCAGCACCCCGTAGAGCGCCGATAGCACGATGATTGTGATCTGGTTAACCTGCTGGCCGGCGAAGACGCTGACGAAGAATTGCACCAGGAACAGCGACAGCAGCGCGATCGCGCCGCGGAAAGTGAGGCTCCTGTCCATTAGGAGAGCCACCGCGAACAGCGATTGAGCCGCGGTAATGAGCAGCTCATAGCGTTGGTGCGTGTCGATCGGCAGCCCGTGGACAGACGTTGCCGAGATGGCAAAGACAATGGGTAGGCTGCCAACGAGCAGAGTCCACTGGTTAACCTTGCTCGACAGCAACGTGCCGAGGGAGTCGTCTGCCTTGAGTCGCAATGCATACAGGCAGGCTACTATCAGCTCGGGTGACTCGCTCGCCAGCGGCGCAACCCACTGCACCAATAGGAACTCTGAGATCCCAAGTTGCTCGCCGGTATTTACCAAGTTCTCGGCAAAGTGCTCAGCAGTCAGCAGGATCACCACCGCAGCGGCCACGAACATAGCGATTACCCAGGCTCGGCGCGGGCGCTTATCCTTATCACCCACCCACTGAGAGACCCCAAACAGCTCCGGTTTAGTTGGCTGCATCTTCGAGAGCCGCCATCCATATAATGCGAAAATCCCTATGAACACCAGCGAATCCCATAACATGAGGTTGCTCTTCAGCGGCAGGGTCAGCGAGTACAACGTGGCAATGCCGAGAAAAGCGATCTCAACCGACATGCTCGGTGCCAACCGGACCTCGCCGGCACTGGTGGATTTCGATGAGGTTTCTTCATTGCCGGATCGGCGTGCCCTCCACACTGCCAGGCTGGCCACCAGGACTACCAATGGCCAGCCCACGCCGACCAATACCCGATTCGCACCGGTCATGTTCGCTAGCGCCAATGAACAGACGTTCGACTCTCCGGTAAGACCGGGAGGGCCCTGCGCGTAAACCCCGCCGCATTGCCAGGTGAACACGAAATCGACGGCGTATTCGGGCAGAACCGCCAGCAATGCCAGCAACGCCAACGCCAGTCCGGCATTGATATCCACCTGTGCCGCTTCCGCAGCCCACGACAGAATAAAGGCCCCGCCAATGATCGCGATGCCGTAAACCAACGCGGCAAACGCGGGCGCCAGCGTGAGACTAGGCAGGCCGAAATAGGCTGCCGCGCCGAGGTAACTGCCCGGCAAAGTAACCAGTGCTGCCAGCCACAATGAAAGCGGAGGCAGGCGGCGTTTGTGGCGCGTGTCTTTCACGGTGGGATAGCCCCATTTGCTTGTTGGTTGGCACGAACTTGACTTTACCCTGGCCCACCTGACAAGTATCGAAGACTATTGGCAGCGGTCATATCCGTCAGCAGCCCGGTTTTTTTGCTGCACTCGCGTTCCCGTTGCCGCAGCCCGCGTCTCATCGGCGGTGATGACAGTGAACCGCGGGCGCCTCCGGCAAGACAATAGGGATAACTCCGTAACGACGCGCGGGTAATTCCCTAGCCGCGCCTATTCCGTCTTGACCGCCGCGGGCGTTTTGCGCAGGCGAATGCCAAGCTCCCGCAACGCCTCTTCCTCCACTGGCGCCGGCGCTTGCGTGAGCAAACAGCTTGCAGTCTGGGTTTTGGGGAAGGCCATAACCTCACGGATGGAGCTGGCGCCGGTGAGTAGCATGATCATGCGATCCAGCCCGAAGGCGATCCCGCCATGGGGAGGAGCCCCGTATTCGAGGGCCTCCAGCAAGAAACCGAATTTCTCCTTCGCCTCCTCCGCACCGATACCGAGCAGGTCAAACACCGCGTACTGCATGTCCGGGCGATGGATACGCACGGACCCACCGCCGAGCTCGGTGCCGTTGAGCACTAGATCATAGGCGCGGGAGAGGAGCTGTTGCGGGTTCTCTCGCAGTTGCCCGGGGTCGCTCACGCGCGGCGAGGTAAATGGGTGGTGCAGCGCATAGAGCCGGCGATCGGTCTCGTCATATTCAAACATGGGAAAGTCGACCACCCAAAGCGGCCGCCAGTCCGGCTCCACCAGTCCGAGCTCATGGCCAAGCTTGGTGCGCAACGCGGCAAGCGATTCGTTGACTACCTTGGCCCGATCGGCGCCAAAAAATATCAGGTCGCCGGCCTTGGCCTGGGTGCGCTCGATAATTCCGGCCACGGCCGCATCCGGCAGAAACTTCAGAATCGGCGATTGCAGACCCTCGCGCCCGCGAGCCGGATCGTTTATCTTGACGTAGGCCAGACCCTTGGCGCCGTAACGGGCCACGAACGCAGTGCAGTCATCGATGGCCTTGCGGCTGAGCTCGCCGCCACCCGGTACACGCAGTGCCGCGACGCGCCCCTTGGGATCATTGGCCGGCCCCGCGAAGACCTTGAAATCCACCCCCGCCATGATGTCGGCGACGTCGACCAGCTCCAAGGGTATGCGCAGGTCCGGCCGGTCGATGCCGAAACGCCGCAGCGCCTCGGCGTAGCTCATGCGCGGGAATGGCTCCGGCAGCTCGACGGCGAGCACCTCACGGAAGAGCTCCCGAATCATGCCTTCCATGAGCGCCATAATGCCCTGCTCATCGAGGAAGGATGTCTCGATATCGAGCTGAGTGAACTCGGGCTGCCGATCGGCGCGCAGGTCCTCATCGCGGAAGCAACGCACGACCTGGTAATAGCGATCCAGCCCCGAGATCATCAGTAGCTGCTTGAACAGCTGCGGTGACTGCGGCAAGGCGTAGAACGACCCCGAATGCACACGGCTTGGCACGAGAAAGTCGCGCGCGCCCTCCGGTGTTGCGCGCGTGAGCATCGGTGTTTCGACATCCACGAAGCCGTTCCGATCAAGATAGCGGCGCAGCACACCGACGACGCGCGCGCGTGTGCGCAGCTGCTGCTGCATCGCCGGACGGCGCAGATCGATGTAGCGAAATCTGAGGCGAACGTCCTCTCCAACGTCCACCTCATCGAGTTGAAACGGCGGGGTCTTGGCCCGACTGAGAATCTCTAGCTCCTCCCCGAACACCTCGATCATGCCGGTGTTCAGGCTCAAGTTCTCCGTCCCCTCGGGGCGCCGGCGCACTTTGCCCCGCACTCGCAGCACGTACTCGCTGCGCACCCGATCCGCCGCCTCGAACGCTGCGGCTACGTCGGGATCAAATACCACTTGCAGCAAGCCCTCCCGATCGCGCAGATCGATGAAGATCACACCGCCGTGATCCCGCCGTCGATGGACCCAGCCGCAGACCTCGACTTCGCCGCCGAGCAACGCCTCGGTCACCTCGCCGCAGTAATGAGTACGCATGGGATAAACCGCTGACTGTCCGTGCCAATGGGAGAAACCGCCGCTGCCAAGCAGGGCGGGGGTGCGCAGGCAATAGTAAGAAGTCCGCCGGGGCCGCGCAAGCCGCGGCCTGCGCTCGGGCGAGAAAAAAATCAACCCTCTGTGGATGCCCTAGGCGATCCTTCCGGCTTGCTGCCGGAAGTCTTGCTTGTGGCGGATTTTCCCTCGCCGGAGTTCTTCTCGCCAGACTTGCCTTCGCTGGACTTGCCTTCGCTGGACTTGCCCTCGCTGGACTTGCCTTCGCTGGACTTGCCCTCGCTGGGCTTGCCTTCCGAGGCTTTTGTTTCCGCGGGCTTGTTCTCGCCGCCACGCTCGCCGGCCAAGTTACGCTTGTTATCGGTCTTGAAATCGGTCTCGTACCACCCTGCCCCCTTGAGTCGGAATATCGGGGCGGAGATCAGTTTGCGCAGCTGCGCCTGCCCACATTGCGGGCACTCCTGCAACGGCGCCTCGCTGATCGCCTGCAGAGCCTCCAGCGTGTGGCTGCAGGCATTACAAACATACTCATAAATCGGCATCGTACGGTTACCCTGGCTGAACTCACTGGATGGCGATATAAGGTCCAATGCGGCCAACTACAAGGAGCTCATAATATCCAACTTCGCTGACGCGCGATATGCAGAAAATCGCAGCTGAAACATAATCACTTACCACTTTCCGCATAGAGTTGCCCGAAAAGCACCATCTGGAGCGCGGCGAGGGGATTGTATCCGCCGTTGGCCTGTGCCGACCACGCGCGATATTGTGCGTAATGGGATGAGTTTTGGTGCTCTGCGGTAAGGAAAGAGCGGCAGGCCATGACCATACCGCTCTGTGGAGATTTGGCAGCGCTCTAGAGAATTGGAACCCGAGTCAACGTCGACAAGCGCTGTGTGAACATTTGGTTGCGTGTCATTTGGCTAAAGCTGTTGTGGTTTAGGAAGTCGACGCGCACAGTCGCGCGGACCGCGATATCGCGGTTGTTGGCTGCACTCAATACCGTGCTGCCAAATCCATTTTTTGTAATTAAATGAAAAGCTTCAGTGAGCCCGTTGGCATCGTTGAGCACCAGCCGGCCGCGGATCTGGTCTCGCAGACCGCTGACGTCGACTTGCGCAGCCGTGCCTGCTACGCGGGCACCCTGCGCGTTGGCAGCGGTCTGAGCCAGTTGCCTAGTCGTGGTCGAGCTGGCGATGCCCGTCTCGGTGAACTTGAAGTTCGTTACCATTTTCAAGCCATCGACCTGTGTGAGCATTTCGACTCCGAACTTCAGCCGCATGCCCGCAAGATCAAAGCCCCCCCGCAGCCGTGCCATCTCGTCACGGCTAATAACCGAAAATGGCGCAAAGACATCGACGCTCGCAGGCACTGGTCCGGGCTGCGTGGTCGTGGCGAGGGCCGTTAATGGCAGTGCCAGCAGCGTGCCCAGTGCCAATCCCTGGATTTGCTTAGACATGAGCCGTTTACGGCCCGCGCCAGCACGAACGATTGTACTCATCGCGTTATCTCCCGAACTCGTTACGCCCGGGCAGGCTGAGAACGAACATGCCCAGCCCGGTACGACTGATCCCTTGCGCGAGCGGCGCCGGCGGGCGCACGCTCCAGTCCTCGATGGTGTTGAAATGTGCGCGTGCCGTGACGATCCGCGCGCGTGCGGCTAATATCTCGCCGTTCCAGATCTGCTCGAAGAGCGTGCGCGGCACGACCGTGGTGCCCGCGGCCGGATCACCCACTACCACCTCGGTTGCCGTGACGCCCTTGATGACGATGAAGTGCCTGTAACCCTTGGTACTGACCAAGGCGATGGCGGGCACGCCGATTTTCGTCAATCCGTCCAAAGTCAGGCGAAAGCCGCCGGAGTGCAGGCCGCGGCTGTCGAGATAGCGCTTCATGTCCAGCATCGAGAAGCCTTGGGCGCGAATTTTTTGCTGATTACCGGCCTGAAACATGGTCTGAAAGACCTCGGCTTCAGTCGTAGGCATGGCGTAGTGGTAGGTGAGCAGCGTGGCGACCGCGGCCGAGCCGCAACTGAAGTCGTATTGCTGGTGGATGGTGGTCTCCCACTTGGCCTGCTTGAG
>JAKDMK010000592.1 GCA_030452365.1 Nitrococcus sp. | reverse complement strand
CTCGACACCGAAAAGTGGATGGGATCCTGGGTACGGTCGGGTCGAACGCTCGAGCTGCGTTCGCCATACCGTGAGCGGCGGCGAGCTTCGAACATGCTCCGCCTGTCCGAGCAGCGTGTGAGATTTTGGCGAGTGCCCGAAGCCTTTCACGTTGCTGGTGACGATGGCGACTGGCCAGAAATTGCGATGCTGCCACGATTGTGTCGGTAGCGGGACGACGTCGCCGGCCGGATGGAGCGTCGACCAATCGACGGGACATCCTGCAGTGAACAGCTTTCCCAACGACGTGAGCAGTGCGTCCATTTCTGGCTTATTGGGTGCCAGCGTGGCCAACACTGTGATATCGTCGCCGGCAACGTCATCGATCGTTTCCCTGATCGATGGCGCAACGATCGGCGCGGTCGACACTTCGAGGAAGGCGGTGAACCCATCCTGCAGCGCTGCGGTCACCGCGCCGACCAACAGGACCGCCCCGCGAGAGTTCAGGGCCCAGAACTCCGCCCCGCGATCTTCGGATGAGCGGGGATCGGTCAGTGTGGTCGTGTACAACGGGATGCTCGGGCGCTGTGTCGCAAGATGAGCAGCGGCGTCGCGAATATCGCCTAGCAGGCAATCGATCTGCGGGCTGTGGAACGCTGCGTCGATGGTGGCGACCCGCTTAACGACGAGGCGTTCCTTCTTCCAATCCGCAATCACGCTCTTCAAGGCGTTGGTGTCTCCGGAAATCACGGTTGCGCTCGGGCTAGCGGCGATCGCAGCAACGACGTGGTCGTTTCCGTGTAACTTCCGCTGCGCCTCTTCGAAGGGGACACGCGCTATAGCCATCGCCCCCTTTCCGGCTAGGCGTTGATAGATCGCCGCGCGACGGCAGGCGAAAAGCGCGGCATCGTTGACATCCAACGCTCCGGACACAACCGCCGCGGCAACTTCCCCTACCGAGTGTCCGATAACCGCGCCCGGATGGAGACCCAGGCTTTGCCAGACTCTCGCCAGCGCAACCTGCACGGCGAAAGTCAACGCCTGTATGCGTTCAACCGTGCTCCAATCGCTCTCCAGGATGGCCTCGCGCGCGGTGTAGCCAAGTTCACGCTGGAACGTCGGTCCTAGTGCATCGATGGTTTCGGCGAAGACAGTGCTTCTTTCCAAGAGCTCCTTTGCCATGCCCTCCCACTGAGCGCCGTGCCCGGAGAAAACCCATACTGCGCCTTTTTGCGCATCGCCGCTCACGTCACCAACAACGGCGTTGGCACTCTCGTCACCATTTGCCACCGCAATCAGGCCGCTGATGAGTTGCTCACGGGAGGACGCGATAATCGCTGCGCGCTTTGACAAGTGGTCACGCCGGTTGCTCATCGTATGTCCGATCGACGAGCGACCAATCTCGGGGTGTTCCTCAATCCACGTCGCGAGTTGTCTGGCATTGGCCATCAACGATGCTTGCGACCGTGCCGAAAGCGGAAATAGTGTCGGTCGCTCAACGTCGGTGTGTGCAGAAGAAGGTCCGTATCGCTCCTCGGTCGGATCTGCTGGAGCTTCCTCGATAATGGTGTGAGAAATAACGCCGCCGACACCGAAGCACGAGATGCCAACGCGCCGCGGATTCAAACTCTGCGGCCAGGCGGTAGGTGTCGAGACGACGCGAAGATTGGCCGCCTTCCAATCAATCTGGTCGTTGAGTTCTGAATGAACGCTGGGCGGAATCACGCCGTTCTTGATCGCCAGTACGGCTTTAATCAGGCCGACGACGCCGGCACCGGCTTCCAGGTGGCCGACATTCGGCTTGGCCGAACCGATCAGGCAAGGCTCGTCGCGTGCGGCGCCGAAGACGCGCGAAAGAGCACTGATCTCAGCCTGGTCGCCTGCTTGGG
>JAKDMK010000160.1 GCA_030452365.1 Nitrococcus sp. | reverse complement strand
GGGAGTATCTGGAATTGGTGCCGCACGAGCGCATTCGCCACACCGACAAGTTCGACGATCCGAACTTGCCCTGCGCCATGCAAGTGACCATCACCCGTGAGGAGGTGTCCTGTGGGACCGAGCTGAATATCACTCAGGAAGGAGTCCCCGACGTCATTCCGGCCGAGTCTTGCTATCTCGGCTGGCGGTACTGGTCAAGGATGCCGGCCGCTACCTCGCCGGGCTGGAGCGCCGGCTCGACGGCCGCGAATGGATCGCGCGCGAGGCGTTTACGGTCGCCGACATTCTCCTCGCCACCGTCCTGCGGGAAGTCCGCAAGACCGATCTCATCGAGCCGTATCCGCGGCTGAAGGCCTACTACGCGCGGGCTTTGGCGCGCCCTGCGTGGCAGCGCAGGTTGAGCCTCTGCGCCGAGCGGCAGGGGGTAACCGCTGAAGACATTCGTTGAGGAGGCAAAAGCCAACCGCAAAGAAACCGTCCCGGTTGTGCGGGAGTCGCATAGCCCGCAGTGCGCGCTGCTACCGGCCCTCCAATTTCGAAAGCAGCGCAAAATCGGAGTCCGATGTCTCGAGTTCGGCCGAATAGTGTTGAGCGCAAGCCGCGATCAGAAGATCCGTGGCCGGGATCGTGACGCCGGCCGCGCGTGCGCGCCGGGCGAGATCGCAGGCGGCCGTCCAAACCGCTTCGGTAATGGCGAGTTCCGGGAGCAGTTGTTCGAAATTCCGGATGACTTTCTTTTCCCGATCGCCGCCGGCTCCGTTCCACAATTCCAGCCGTATGAGGGGGCACCAGCAGGCATCGCCAGAGCGCAACGCTTGCTGCACGCGTGCACGCACGCTTGTATCACCTTCCGGACGCAGCATGTGAATCCACGACGACGTATCGACCAGGATCACGTTCAACGCTTCCTTCGCTGGATCTGTAGCTCCTCGGCCGTGATCAGCTCCTCGCAGGTGCCCGCATGTTTTGCGAGCTCCGCCATACGCCGACGCCGATTGAAATCCGCGATCGCCGACACGATGGCTTCGCGCTTGGTTTTCGCACGTGTAAAGCGCATTGCGTCCCTGAGCTCGTTCTCAGGAATATCAACCGTCGTTTTCATGATTCCAAATACCTAGCGATGGGAATCCATTATACTGCCTTTTGGCATCCACGCACCGGGTCGCCTCGCGCCAGAGGCAGCCATTGCCGGCGAGGGCGTCGCGCTATGCAGCAATGTCCTGGTCGCGCGCGAGCTCGAGGTCGGCACCTTGCTCGCACTCTCCGATATCGCCTTGCCCGGTTATGGCTTCTTCGCGGTCCATCTTCAAGGCACGGACCGACAAGACATGGTATCGGCATTCGTGCATTGGGCGCGTACTGCGGCGTGACGACTTTCTGTTGATGTTCGTCAGTTAATCGGCATTATCGGCGTGTCCAAGTATTTCTGCCGCCGCTCGACCGGCGGCAGTGCTGTTCAAATGTCGATGCCGAGGCGGTTGGCGCACGGCGGCGCTCGTTCTGTCGCGCATGTTTGGATTGGAATTAAGCGCCGCCACCCTCTGGCCGGATGTCATACGAAAAGGCGAGTCATCGCGTGATCACCGGATTACTGATAGCCTTTCGCAATGACTGGCAGGCCATCGAGTGTCGAACGGCGCCCACGCGTGGTTGTGGTCGGAGGCGGATTCGGCGGTATTGCGGCCGTCCGCGGATTGGCACGCACGCCCGTCGAAATCATCCTCATCGACCGCCATATCTACAACACATTCAGCCCGCTGCTCTATCAAGTAGCAACCGCAGCTCTCAATGCGGGCGATATCACGTGGTTTTTGCGCGCGATCCGGGCGCGGCAGGATAATGTGCATTTTCTCAAGGGCATCGTGCTCGGCATTGACCATGCAGAGTGCATACTGCACCTACACGGCGACGTGCACGTTGCATACGATTATCTGGTCCTCGCCAACGGGGTTACAGCCAATTTCTTCGGCATACCGGGCGCGGAGCAGTATGCGATGCCGCTCTACAAGCGCTCGCAAGCGCTGGCTTTGCGCGATCGCATGCTCAAGAACCTCGAAGATTTTGCCATTAACGGGCAGGAGCGCGACGAGCGCATCGTCGTGGTCGGTGGCGGGGCAACGGGCGTAGAAACCGCCGGCGCGCTCGCCGAGTTCCGCAACCACGATATGCCCATCGCCTATCCCGAACTGGACCGAAGGCGCATCCACGTCACGCTGGTGGAGCGCGGCCCCAGTGTGCTGAGCCCCTTCCCAGAGAAGCTGCGCCGCTACGCGCAGCGCTCGTTGGAGCAACGCCGAGTGGATCTGCGCCTCGGTACTGCGGTCAAGGAAGTGCGTGCAGACGGCGTGGTGGTTGAGAATGACCATGCGGAGGAGTTCTTGTCTGCCGGCGTCGTCGTTTGGGCATCCGGTATCACCGTACACCCGACGGTCGGCGACTGGGGCGTGCCGCAAGGCCACGGAGGACGTATCGAGGTCGACGAGTATCAGCGCATCAAGGGCTTCTCGAAAGAGTTTGCGGTGGGTGATGTGTCCATCGGCCCGAAACCGCTACCGCAACAGGCGCAACCTGCGATCCAGGGCGGACGCTATGTCGCCAAGTACATTGCAGTCGACGTTGCGCACCTTTGCGAGCAGATTCCGCCCTTCAAGTACCACGACAAGGGAACGATGGCGGTGATCGGCCGCGCCTCGGCCGTCGCTCGGGTCAAACACCTGCCGCTGATGACCGGCTTGATCGCGTGGATCATTTGGGTGGTGTTGCATATCGCCAGCCTGCTGGGTGTGCGCAACCGCATCGCGACACTCGCAAACCTCGCGGTGAAGTATCTGTCCAGCGGCAGCTACAACGCTATCGTCGGCGAGACACCTATTATCGTGGCGCGGCGCAGGATTATCTTCGGTAATAATGTCCGTCCGGCGTCCGAGACAGAAGCAGCTGCCTGCGTACCTGGAGTTGAGGAAGAAACAAGGTCGCCGCCCAAGAAGGGGCGGCCCTGAGGTCCAGGGCCTGCGACGTGGATCAGTCGACGAATCAGTCGAACGTAGCGCGGATTCTTCGGCATTACTGTCTAATCGAAGTCAGGACAGTGTCATTCTCCTTCGCTTACGAGGTGCGGCGCCCAACCAATCCGAACACTGCGTCCTGCGGATCGGTCGCGTTGACGGCGAACTCACCGCCCGGGATTTCGACGGGGCCGTAGACGATGGCGCCGCCATTTGCCTTGATCCTTTCGGCCGTTGCGTCGATGTCGGGAACGCGGAAGTAGAATCTCCACATCGCCGGCTGGCCACCGGCGATGAGGAAACCATCTGGCCCTATGCGCGCTGATCCCTCTTCGCTCGGCTCTACGGGCAGGCGCACCAGCGGCGCATCGAGCCGCTCACCGAAGAGCAGGCAAACGGTAACGCTTTGTAGTTGAGAAAATATGTCGGCCTGCACGACCAACGCCGGCCGGGGTTTGCCGTTGTTGTGCCCCCGCGCCGTGACCGTTTCCAGATCACCGCAATTCAGAGGATTGTCACATCACGGCCAAAAGCGCAGGAACTACGTGCAGTCACTCCTAGAGAGCCTAGAAAACCACGGAGTGCTCCTGGCGATCGAGGATCAGGAAGTCAGATAGATCATCCCCGGCGGCGAGCTTGTCCGCGATGTCGCGCAGCCGCTGCCGGATCATCGCCTCCGGCGCGTCATCCATGCGCCCGAGCAGCAAAAACTCCCAGCGCTCGTCCAGATGATCCGCCTCGGCGGCGATCGCATCAAAGCTCAGCGTATCCAGTAGGCGCTGGTGTGTCATCATCAATGGCTTAAGGCTCATCGCCCGGCCGCGCTCATTGCCCTCGTGATGCTGCACATACACGAACGCCAGCAGCAGTCGCTGCGGCTCTGAACGCGCAAGCCCACCCTGAATGAATTCTCGGAAACAGTCCTTCATACTTGCAAGCGTAGCCGCTCCCCAGGGTGCTGCAAACACGCTTGTCCCGCCCTAAACCGGCGTAGCCGGAACCAAACAGGACGGGTTATGGTGGCGGCGGGTTAATCGCTGAAGGCGGCGACGTTGGTGACGCGCTTCGAGGATCGATTGCATGGAGTCCACTTTAGTATCTTGGCGGCATTACGGCTTGTGCCGTGAAAGCTGCGCGTTGAGCTCAGGGGCGGTTCTCACCGGCGGCAGACAGCTCGTTGCGCGGCAGATCCAGGCGCCCTGACCTTCGAGGCGCACCGCGCCAAGCTCCATGGGGCTGTCAGCGGCGGGCAAAAAGAATGCCTGGCGTGCGGGCGCATAGTCGTGCTCGATGGCAGCGCGCCAGTCGGCTTCCTCCCCGGGCGGGCAGCGGATGAGCACCGTTTCCACCGGAGTGAGCTGTTCCTCCAGCGCCGTGATCAGTGCGCAATGACCGTGCGGCAGCGCCTTCATGGCGCCAGCGCCGGCCTGTACCGTGCGTTCGGCGGCCTCGATATAGCGCGGCTCGGCGAGTAGATGCCCGAGCCGCGCCAGGGCGAGGGCAGCGATGGCATTGCCCGATGGGCAGGCATCGTCGCCGAGCGGGCGTGGACGTTGCACCAGGGGCTCGTGATCGTCGGCGGTGAAGTAGAAACCACCATTCGCCTTGTCCTCAAAGTGCTCCAGCAGCAGATCGGCAATGGCGCGAGCCCATTGCAGCCAGTGCGGCTGCCAGCGCGCCTGGAGTTGCTCCAGCAGGGCGGCAAGTAGGTAGGCGTGATCATCGAGATAGGCTTGCAGGTCCGCGCGGCCGTCTTTCCAAACCGCCAACAGACGGTCGTTGCGCCAGAGGTTCGAGTGCAGGAATTGCAGCGTCTGCTCCGCCGCTGCCGTGAAGGCCGTGGTGCCAAAACGCCGTGCCGCTCTGGCGAGCCCGATAACCATCAATGCATTCCAGCTGGTAAGGACTTTCTCATCGCGTGGCGGTCGCGGTCGTTGCGCACGCGCCTCGCGCAGGCGCGTGCGTGCCGATTGCCACAGTGCTACCAGCTCCTCGCGCGGGCGGTGCAGATTCTTGGCCAGATCGGTAAAGGTCAAGCGCACATAGAGATGCCAGCGACCTTCGAAGTTGGGAAACTTGTCAACGCCGCAACGGGCGAGGACAAGCTCGGCCTCCTCCTCCGGAAGCACACTGCGAATCTCATCCGGTGTCCAGAGGTAGAAGGCGCCCTCGCCACCTTCGCTGTCCGCATCCAGGGAGGCATAAAAGGCGCCGTCGGGATGGCGCAACTCGCGCAGCGCCCAGTCGGCGGTTTCATTGGCCACGCGCCGAAAGAGCTCCTCCCCGGTGGCTTGCCAGGCATCCGCGTAGAGTGCCAAGAGCTGGCCATTGTCATAGAGCATTTTCTCGAAATGCGGAATGATCCAGTAGTTGTCCACGGAATAGCGGGCGAATCCGCCACCGACTTGATCGTAGATTCCGCCGAGGGCCATCTTGCGCAAGGTCAACTGTGCCATGCGCAAGGCATCGTGGTCAGGGTTGGGGGCGCCAGCCGTGCGGGCATAATGGCGCAGCAAGCGCTCGATACTGCTCGGCTGGGGGAACTTGGGCGACTGCCCGAAGCCACCGAAGGTGGGATCAAACTCGCCGGCCAGGGCATTACGGGTGTTGTCGAGCAGCACGGGTGTTACCGCGCCGGCGCCGGGCGGTGGCTCGGATATGCGCATTAGCGCATCCAGCACGCCTTTATTTTGATTCGTGATGGCCTCGCGTTGTTCACGATAGGCTTGGGCAAGTTGCACTAGGATTTCGTGAAATCCAGGTAGGCCATATTGCGATGCGCGCGGGAAATAGGTTCCACAAAAGTAGGGCACCTGCTCGGGCGTGAGGAAGACCGTGAGCGGCCAGCCGCCCGGCCGATCGGTGAGCAACTGGTGGGCCGTCTGGTAGATCCGGTCCAAATCAGGCCGCTCCTCCCGGTCGACCTTGATGTTGATGAAGTGCTCGTTCATTGTGCGCGCGACTTCTTCATCCTCGAACGACTCATGGGCCATGACATGACACCAGTGGCAGGCCGAATAGCCGATCGAAAGCAGGATGGGACGATCCTCGGTGCGCGCTCGATGGAGCGCCTGCGGACCCCA
>JAKDMK010000159.1 GCA_030452365.1 Nitrococcus sp. | reverse complement strand
TCCTGACTCTGCTGAGCGGCTTTGTCGAGCAGTGTCTTACGATTATCAGCCAACTTTTTGAGTTCGCTCGCTTGTTTACGTGCCGCGTCCACTTCGGCATTGTGCTGGCTGATTACTGCATCGCGTTCTTGGGCAAGTTTCTCGACTCGAGTCTGCAGGTCAGTTGCAAGTTTCTGTTGTTCGGCCAAGCTGTGGTTGGCCTTGTCGAGCTCGGACTTGTATCCGGTTGCGAGCGTGGTCTGATCGTTGCGCTCTTGGGCAAGCACTCGAGCACGTTTATCAGCCTCCTGCCTCAGCGCTTCGGTCCGCTGCTCATGCTCCGCGACTACCGCGGCTTGCTGCTCGCGCTCGGACTCAAGCTGCTTGCGGGCAGCATCGCGCTCCTGTCGCAGGCGCTGTGCCTGCGCCTGGTGTTCCGCAGCTAGTGCGGCGCTCTTCTCGGCCCCGGTGGTCAGTTTCTTAGTCTGCTGGGCATGCTCTTCCCGCAGTTTCTCAAGTTGGGCCTTCTGCTCGGCAGCACGTTTTCCCTGGTCATCACGCTCTCGGGTGAGCTTCTGGATCATGCTGTTCCGATCTACAGCGAGCTTCGCCTGCTCGTCACGCGCCTGTGACAGGGCCTCTAATTGCGCTTGCAGCTCCGCTACCCGCTTCTCCTGCGCGGGCTTTTCATCCGTCAGCGCCTTGAGCGCCGCCTGCGACTCGGCCAGCTTCGTAGCCAGCCCCTGGCGTTCCTGCTCCAGGCCGTGAACTCGGCTTTCGTGTTCGCCAGCGAGCGCGGTTTGCGCATCCCGTTCGGCGGCGACTCGCTCCAGCTCCGCATTCCGCTCCTTCTCGGCCTTGTCGCGGGTTTGGAGCTTGGCGCCCAGATCGGCGGCCTGAGCACGCAGTTGGGCATTCTCTCGCTGCACTTCGTCGCGCCGCAGCAGTGAGACGGGCCAATCCAGGTCGGAATCGAGGGACTGCTCCAGCCGATAGCAGCGCGCTTGCAGCCGTTCAATCGCCGCGTCTGCGGCATCGCCGCCCTCGTTGCAAGTCGCCCCACAACTGCCGATCGCGATCCACTCGAAAGCGTGCAATTGCGCATCCGCAAGCTCCGCCAGCAGGGCATCCTGCAGGCCGGGAACGTCCAAAACGAGCAGATTGCTGCGTGCGGGGTCGACAGCGACCCGGTCGAGCAGATCCTGTAGCCGCAGCGCCGGCAGGCGCTCGCGACTCGACACCCTTAGTCGCGGATAAACTCTCTGCAGGTCATCGGGTGGAAGAAGGCCGTTTAGCGCCGGAAGGTTATATCGGTGCCACATGACGGGCTCCGCGTTGGCGGCGACGACCTGCTCGATCACCTCGACGCCATCACGCCCCTGAACGGATGCCTGCAGCTCCTCAGCGGTTTCGGTATCGCCTTCCACCAATACCAGGCGCTCGAAACTGATGTGCTGGTAGTCGTCCAGCTCGGCCCCATTACCGGCACCGATGTGGACGATGGTGCTGAAGCCTTCGTTGGCAAGCTCGGCAATGCGCTTGAAGAGGCTGCCCATGGCCGTGTCGGTGTCGGTGTGTTGTTTGAAAAGCATGGCTTGAATGACGTATTCAACTTCCGACACGCCGCAGCATGGGTGCGTGAAAGTGATGCTTTCGCGACTCGCTGCTTTCGATCTCGCGCGCCATCTTGTCGGCCAGTAGCGGCAGATCGGCGGGGCCAAGGCCGGCAGGCGGCACCACCGCCCAGCTTTGCGCAAGTGCGGCCGGCAGCCTGCTAATGAGCGATGCGACGAATTCGCGGTCATGCGGATCCAGTGCCTGCCATTGCGCCTTTTTCTCGGCTCCGGAGAGACTCCTACCGAACCCGAGTGCATACTCTGGTGCCCACTCGCCCTCTTCGGCGCGCGGCCAGGCCGACAGTGGCGGCAGCGCGCCGGGCTCCTGCGGCGCGAGGAATACAATGCTTCCAGGCAGATCGGCGCGGACCCCGCCGCCACCCGCCAGGCGCAAGCGAACGCGCAGGCTGGCGCAAGCCCGCTGCCGGAATAGGGTGTTGTCGAGCCGCAGTGTGACCTCGATCTGGCCGTCCGCGTCCACGATGTCGCCGACCTGGGCACCGTCGTAGCGCAGTGCCGGCGGCAGATCGGCGAGCTGCTCACTCAGCCGCTGGCAGACCAGGCCCCAACCCGCCGCCAAGCGCGGCCGCGCATCGGCCGCATCGAGTAGTGCCCGCTGCATGAGGGTTACGATGTCATTGGCCAGCAGCCAGTCGCTTGTGGTCATACGCGCGAACAAGGTTGTTGATGTCTTGTGCCGCGGGTGCAGGAGCAGGAAGGCCCTGCCCCCCTCCTCGCCACTTTCCTGCCAGCAGGACAACGGCGCATCGGTGCCGGGCGGAGGTGCGAGCAGGACGAGGCCGGGCTCGCCGTGGTGCTCGACCAGCCGCACATCCAGCGCATTGAAGCGCCGGTCGCCCTGTACTGCATCGCGCAGGGTGAAGTTGACGTGGCGGAACGGTACTTCCTCGCAGATGCTGCCTATGCGGGTGTCGGCGACGCTCAGCGCTCTGGGTTGCGGCTTTGCGCCATTCGCCTCGCCGCCGCCCTTGAGCTTCTGGTTCTCGAGGAAGTAGTGCTCCAGCTCTTCCTGCACCTGATGCAACTGCAGCAACAGAAGCTCGTTTTCCTGGCGCAGCTCGGTATCGGCAGCCGCCGCTTTCGCCTGTGAGTGCAGCCGGTCGCGTTCGGCTTCCAGTTCGGCAAGCCGCTGTGCGTTGCGCTCACGCTCGGACTGCAGCTTGGCCTTGGCATCAGCATGCGCGCCATTTACCTTCGCGAGCGCGTCGGCGGAGTCTTTCAGCTTCGCGTCCAGCTCGGTAATCGCGCTCTGCGCCTTATCGCTTTGCTGGCGCAGCCGTTTGCATTCGGCTTCTCGTTCGGCGGCGGCGGCGTTGGCTTTGGTCGCCGCTTCCGCTGAGGCCTTGAGCTTCGCTTCCAGCGCAGCCCGGTTGCGCTCAGTGTCCTGTTGCTTGAGGAATGTCGCTTCCAGCTCTTCCTGCACCTGATGCAACTGCAGCAACAGCAGCTCGATCTCCTGCTGGGCCTGCTCGCTTTGCGAGCGGAATCCATCGCGTTCGGTTCCCAGGTCGGCAAGCCGCTGTGCGTTGCGCTCACGCTCGCACTGCAGCTCCGCCTTGGCATCAGCATGTGCCTGATTCGCCTTCCCCAAGGCAGCGGCCGAGTCCTTGAGCTTGGCCTGCAGCTCGGTAATCGTGCCCTGCGCCTTGTCGCCGTGCGCGCGCAGCCGATCGCGTTCGGCCTCCGCTGTGGCGGCCCGAATTGCCGCGGCCGTGCGCTCGTTCTCTAGCGTCTCCCGCGCGGCGGCCAGCGCATCCTCTGTCTGGGCTAGGGATGCCGACAGGCGTTCACAGTCGCGATCGAGCGTGTCGCGCTGGCGGCGCACCTCGCAATACTGCGCCAGCGCCGCGGCTGGAGCCGACCGCGGAGTGCCGGCGATCGTGTCGTCTGGTCCGTCGGCCACCAGCGGCGTGCAGCTCACATCCAGCTCGGCGTACAGTGCACGCAGTTGCTTGTCGGAGTTGAGCCAGGCACTAGCGAGGGTGGCGAGCACGGCATCGGATAGCATGTCGGGCACCGATTCCGCCGCGCGCGAGAACTGGATTCCGAAGCGCTCGGCACACACCTCGCGCAGCCGCGCCGGATACGCCGCCGCCTCTCGCGCATCGATAAGCAGCACGCGCCGGCGCTGTCGGCGCACCAGGGCGAGGATGCGTTCCGCGCCTGACCGCCATGCCTGCAGCAGTGCTTCGGGATCAACGCTCGCATCGGCCTCCAACCCCTGCGCAAGCACCAGCTCCGGAGGCTCGAAGAAGACCAGGAATTCAGCGCGCGGGTTCGACCGCGCGCAGAAGCCGGCGGTCGAGCAGGCGTCCGGGTCGGTGTCGTCCCACCGGGTACCCTCAAGCTCGGCGAGAAGTGCGTCCGCGCCTGATCTCGAGGCCGCATCGACCTCCGGATCAAAGCGCGTCATGGCGACGGCGCCCTGATCGCGCCTGTTCAACTCCGCAATGCCCGCTATGCGGTCATGCGACGCGCTGAAAGCGGGCTCGGCCAGCTCGACGGCGTGCTGGCGCAAGTGCTCTGCGAGCCTGGGCCAGGCGCCAAACGGCGTGCCGAGTGTAATGGGCATGCGGTTGTTGTTCATTGCAGATCCAGCGTGCTTTCGCTCCGAGGCGACGGAGACATGCCTTTCAGGTTCAATTGTTGTCTTAGCTCGGTTAGCCGTTGCGCATAGCGCGTGCCAACAGCGGCCGGGCTGAAGTCGACCAGAGGGCCAGCGGATGGGCGCGGCCGGGAATAGTGCGCGCGCATCAGTTCGGCGGCATGGCCGATATCCGGGTCGGCCCAGCATTGACCTTCGCCCTGGAAGTAATCGCCGGGTCGCAATGCCTGCATCCGATAGTGCACCAGCGAGACACCGGTTTCTGTGCAGTAATCCATATTGCCGGAAAACCCCGTGGCGATGACCGGCAGACCGAGCAGCAGCGCCTCGACAATGCCGCGGCCGAATCCTTCGGCCCGATGCAGAGAGACGAAGCAGTCGCAGCAGCGGTACAGGGCGAGCACTTCGGACTTGCGCAGCGTGGCCTCGATGAGGTGGATGCGCGGATCGGCGTCCGCCGTGGCCTTGAGCCGAAGCCACTCAGGGTCTTGCACGCCCTCGCTGTGGCTCGCCTTGAGCACCAGACCGACCGGGTCGTCGCCTGTGCGCGGGAACGCATGCTGAAATGCCTGAATCAGTCCGGCCGGATTTTTGCGCGCCAGGGTCGAGTTGAAATCGAAGGAGAAGACGAACAGGTAATCGTCGCTTGGCAGGCCAAAATGCGCCCGGTCTTCGGCACCGGCCGTGTCGACGGTGACCGGCAGCGACATCGGGTAAACCGGGCAGCCGGCATGGCGGTAGGCCGCGGCGGTATAGCGGCTGACACCCCAGATCTCGTCGACCAGATTGAACGCGTGCGGCCAGCTTGCCGGCCACTGCGGCAGCTCCCAGGGCCAGAGGCCAATGGTGTAACGGTCGCGGAAAGCCGAGAGCCCCTGTTCACAGGCATAGCGGACCTGCTCGATACCCGTCATGCAGAACAGGTTGATGGCGTAGCGCGGCTCATCGGCAAGCCAGTGCTCGGCGCTGGCATCCTGCTGCGAGACGTTGGCGCCGGGCTCGACATTGATGATGCAAAACGGGATGTCGTGCGCTTTCAATGCAAGCGCCATCAGGCGCACGTCCTCGCCAATGCCAAGCTCGCCGTAGGCGTAGCCGAACAGGTTGACTCCGAATGGATAACGGCCGGGGCGCTGGTGGCTACCCGCCGCCGAAATGCGTGCGCTGAGCAAGCCTAGCTCGAACTGGGATGGAATACGCGCGCGGCGCTCCAACGCGCGGCAGAGCGGCCCGACGACGCGCAGCGGCAGCAGGAGCGGGGCGCGGCGAAGCTTTGCCGGCAATTCTACAGCAGCGGGCGCGGGCACCAGCTTCAGGGGCCGACGCGCGGCGTGGCATACCAGAGCGACATCCTGGAGCCTGAAATCCCGAATGAGCTGGTGCGCCGGCCTGTCACTATCGGTCCGAGGGAGCCGGAGAGTCTCGGCAAACTGCTCGGCACTGCCGAAACCTCGGACCAGGAAGTCGTACTGCCACTGCTGGGGGCGCGGCAGCAAACGCTGGCAGCGCTCCCCGCGCCAGAACGCGCGCGCCACCCTGGCGCGGCTCTTGGCACTCGAGAGCAGCGCGCCGAATGTGTAGCGGTGCTTTGCCACGCCGTACAGGAACATGGCCACCGAGAATCCGCCGGCCCAGCGGTCGCCGCGCAGCACCGGCAACGCCAGCGGTTGGCCCAGCTCCGCATCCCAGTCGGGCATGGCGCGCAAGATGGCGTAGTCGCGGCGGCCCTCGCTGGCGCACCAGGCGAGGAAGCGGACGAAGTCGCGGCTGCGGCCTCTGTGCAGGGGGAAGCGGCGTTGCAGGGTCGGGCGCAGGTGCCAGATAGCGAGCATGGCACTGTAGATTGGCGTCGGTAGGTGGAATGGTAGGGGGATTGGGG
>JAKDMK010000591.1 GCA_030452365.1 Nitrococcus sp. | reverse complement strand
GGCCAATAGAACAACTATTGGCCTTCAAAATCGTCAAAATCTGTCCTCGCCCAGTTATTTTTTCGCTTCGATTCTTCAAGTCCGACAGGCTGCTAGCCCAACTTTCGCTATTCGCGGTCCCAACGAAGGTTAAGTTATTGATTTATAATAATGCAGCCTGCAAAGGTCTTCACTACAAAACGTAGGCGCTCGCAGATACGATTGGCCCTGGTTGAGCCATGATTTTCGGCGGAGGCTGCGCCGGCAGTGTGAGCTGCAACTGGTCAAGCAGCAGACGGTGCTCCGGTTCCGGTTGCGTATAGCGCGTAGGGTGCAATAAGCGAAGCGCATTGCACCGCATGTCCGCGACATGGTGGAAATAGCGAATCGTGAATCAAGGCTCCCCCGGCGCCGCATCGAGCGACAACTCCGCTGCAACGGGCGCGCCAGGTTTGCCGGTCACCGCCTCGGCAACGCCCGATGTCAGGCGGTTGCGGTCGATGCCCGCTTCCAGCATCACGTCGATGATCGCCTGCGCCCGGCTTGCCGCCAGCGATTGCAGTGCGTTGTCGGGTAGCGGCTGGCGTTCCGCCAGACGCTCGAACAGCGCCTCGTAGAAGGCGCGGTCCTCGCTGCCGACGCCAAAAAATCCGAGCAGCGTATTGACGCGGTCTGGTTTACGCCCGGTCCGTTCCGCGTATTCCTTCGCAAACTCGACGACCGCGCCGGCGCCGGCACGTTCGACAAGCAGTTTTTCCAGCGCCTTCTGCATATCCGCAGCTCCGTACACAATGAGCCCCAGGTCCTCACCGGGTTTCCCGGATTCTGACGCAGCACCCGTGGCGATCGCCAGATCGCGGTGTGCGCGCTCCCTGCGCAGCTGCTTCCCGTCGCGCTCCGCATCGTACGGTCCCCGCACCACCAGCCCGATCCGTGACCGTTTTTTCAAGGCTTCGGCCAGCTTGTCCAATTGCTCGCGCTGGGCTGGCGCGATGCTGTCGCTGCCGGGCTCGAACTCCACCTCTCGAAGCTTCTCGGCATCGGGCAGGCCCGGCAAGGCGGCAAGCAGGCGAAACGGTGAGCTCACGACCTGGCGGATCACGTTGGCGAGCGCCGCGCGCAGCACGGTTCCATAGTCGAACCTCGGCTGGTGCACGTCGCCCCTCACCGGCACGGCGACTTCGATCCTGCCATCCGGGCCTTTCAACAACGCGATGGCCAGATTGAGCGGAAGATCGATCGCGTCCGGCGCCTCGACCCGCTCGCCGAGCTTGAAATCGGCGAGTACGATTTTGTTTTCGCCCAGCAGGTTGCCGTCCACGATCTTATAGTGCAAAGTCAGCCAAAGCTTGCCCGACGCGATCTTCCGTCCGGCAAACGTGGCCGAGTACGGCGATAGCGGCGGCATTTCAACATTGTCGAAACTGGCCAGGATATCGAGAAATTTAGCCGGGTCCTTGGGTAGCAGCGTACCCGCTGCGCTTGCCTCGCCGTAATCGCCCACCTGCCCGGCCAACTCGACTTCGGCACGGCTTCCGGATGCCGTGGAGATTCCCGCGATGGCGCCGTCAAGTGAATGTACACGCGTGGAGAACGGCAATACCAGACTCTGATCGGCGAATTCGAGCGCGCCATTCACGAGCCGGACCTGACTGATTTGAATCGGAAACGACTTGTCCCCGCCTTTTTTCGGCTTTTTCGCCGGCTTTTTTGCCTGCGATTCCTGGTTTACTACGGACTCACCCGAGGAATTGCCCTTTAGCACCTTTTTGAGATTGACACTGTTATCCTCGGCGATAACGAGCTTCATGCCGGGCTCGATCAGGCGCACTTCCTTGATGGCGAGCCGGTCCGGCCCAAGGCTCACCGCGATTTTTTTTGCGGACAGCGTTTTCCAG
>JAKDMK010000158.1 GCA_030452365.1 Nitrococcus sp. | reverse complement strand
TCGGCGGGAGCAGTTGCAGCAAGTTAACAGTCTAGGCTGTTGACGTCCGCCCACGAGGCCGCGGCGTACGTCAACAGGCCCTCGTGCGAATCCCCGTGGGCCGCGTGTCTGCCACCGCGCTCGCGCAAGGCGACTAGCGCTCCTGTAGCAGCCGCATGGCCTCCTCACGGCTGTAGAAGCGCCCTTTGTGGACAAAACCGGGGATCAATCCGGGCTTGGTCTGGAGCACGCGGCCTGCGGCATCCCGGCTGACTACCACCTCCTCCGGCAGCCCGTCGAGGCAGTGAACCGCAGCCGCACGACCGTCAGCGTGGCGTGATGGGTAGACGATATTGGTGTCCGGATCCAGAAAAGCCGGGCGGAAGCCGTGCGGGCGGTTGCCCTCACTCACCGCTTTGGTCCCTTGATAGCGCCGGTTTTCCTGCCGCAGACGAACTAGGCTCACGGGATGAATGCACCCCGCATTTGGTTTCGCATCCATAGTGCCCTCTCCTGCCACGCGCCGCCTTGAGCAAGACACTCATCTTGCGTTGCTACCGATCCGCCCGCCCCGTGTTGGACACGCAGCGGCACCCTATCCGATATCAAGCACGATACATGCCAGTTCGGCACAAAGCGTTATTTTATGTACTTTCAACAGGTTGGCGAAGTGCTTGCAGAGAGGGTAAAAAAAGTGTTTAGGAATCCGACACTGCGCGTCACCTGCGCTGACCGATTGCGTAAGCCGGTAATTGGCACCATAGTTCCCGCCATGGGTGACGGATTGAGGCTAGGGCCTGTGCCTGACAGGCTGTTGGGCAGCAACACGACGCCGTGGACGGATGTCAACACGCCCTAATCAGCCAGCCGCCGATACTTGATCCGGTGCGGATTGGTAGCCTCCTCACCCAGCCGCCGCTTGCGATCGAGCTCATATTCGCCGTAATTGCCCTCGAACCACTGCACGTGGCTGTCACCCTCGAAAGCGAGCATATGCGTGGCGATGCGATCGAGAAACCAGCGATCATGCGAGATGACCAGCGCACAACCGGGGAAGGCCAAAAGTGCCTCCTCCAACGCGCGTAGCGTCTCCACGTCCAGGTCGTTTGTGGGCTCATCGAGCAGCAATACATTACCGCCGCGCTTTAGCAGCCCGGCAAGATGAACCCGGTTGCGCTCGCCGCCGGATAGATCTCCGACCCGCTTTTGCTGGTCTTGTCCCTTGAAGTTGAAGCGGCCCACGTAGGCTCGCGAGGCTACCTGGTACTTGCCGATCTCGATGATGTCATGGCCGCCCGAGATCTCCTCCCAAACGGTTTTCTCGGCATGCAGATGATCACGGCTCTGATCGACATATGCGAGGTCGACGGTCTCGCCAAGCCGTACCTCACCGCCATCGGGCCGTTCCTGTCCAATCAACATACGCAATAAAGTGGTCTTGCCGGCACCGTTGGCGCCGATCATGCCAACAATGGCCCCGGGAGGGATCGTGAAGCTTAGATCATCGATGAGCAGACGCTCAGTGTAGCCCTTGACGAGGTGCTTGGCCTCGATTACGAGGCTGCCGAGCCGCGCGCCCGGCGGTATGTAGATCTCGTTGGTTTCGTTACGCTGCTGAAACTCCCGTGACTGCAGCTCGTCGAACTGACGCAATCGCGCCTTGCTCTTGGCCTGCCGGCCTTTGGGGTTGCTGCGCACCCACTCCAGCTCATGCTGTATCGTCTTGCGATGAGCGGCCTCCGCACGCGCCTCGTGTGCCAAGCGCTCGTCTTTTTGTACCAGCCAGGAGGAGTAATTGCCTTTCCAGGGGATGCCTTGGCCGCGATCGAGCTCCAGAATCCAGCCGGCCACGTTGTCCAGGAAGTAGCGATCATGGGTCACGGCGACGACCGTGCCCGGATACTCGGCGAGAAAACGCTCGAGCCAGGCAACCGACTCCACGTCCAAATGGTTGGTAGGCTCATCAAGAAGTAACATGTCGGGGCCGGCAAGCAGCAGCCGGCACAGGGCGACCCGACGCCGCTCGCCGCCCGAGAGGCTAGCGATCTCGGCATCCCAGGCGGGCAGCCGCAGCGCGTCGGCGGCTTGCTCCAGCTTGCGCTCCAGATCCCACGCGCCGGCGGCCTCTATCTGGTCCTGCAAGCGGGCCTGCTCAGCCATGAGCGCATCAAAGTCGGCGTCCGGCTCCGCAAACTGGGCGCTGACCTCGTTAAACCGATCAAGCAGCGCCTTGACCCCGGCCACGCCGTCCTCGACGTTGCCGCGCACATCCTTGCTCGCATCGAGCTCCGGCTCCTGGGGCAGGAAACCGATCTTGATTCCCGGTTGCGGCCGCGCCTCGCCTTCGAAGTCGCGCTCGACGCCCGCCATGATGCGCAGCAGCGTAGACTTGCCGGCGCCGTTCAGGCCCAGCACGCCGATCTTGGCGCCCGGAAAAAAGGACAGCGAGATATCGCTTAGTATCTGCCGCTTGGGGGGCACGACCTTGCCCACCCGATTCATGGTAAAGATGTACTGCGCCATTTTGCCTCAAACGGTGTGGGTGTTCAGGCCGACGATCCCGCAAGATCCCACCTTAGTGGTCCGCTACGCAACTACACTCGCATTCGGCCGCCGCTGCACGTGCCTGGCGGCGTTGCTTCTCCGTCAAATATTCCCGATATTCTCAGTCGTCGCGCCTTGCCAGGCACGCGCAGTGACGCCCTCGGTACGTGACCGTAATTACGCAGCGGACCACTTGCCGGTGCGATTGTGAGCCGGTCTACCGCTAGCGAAACGCCGCATTCTATCGAACTAAGTCGACATTAACCATTGCCGGACGGAAGCGCGATGGCGTGCGATACGGTAGGTTGCCTGGATGGAGTAGAGGGATGTATTCACGGCATGTTGCGGCAAGTCGGCTCGCCCCTGCCCCGGACCATCAGCCGCGCCCACGGGTGCGAGTCTTGCCCGCGCGGGCATGCTTCTCGACGAACTGGATCATGGCCCCGGCGATGTCCTTGCTGGTGGCCCGCTCGATGCCCTCCAACCCCGGGGATGAGTTCACCTCCAGCACCACCGAACCGTGGTTGGAGCGCATGATGTCTACGCCCGCGACATTGAGCCCCATGATCTTGGCCGCGCGAACCGCGCTCGATCGCTCCTCGGGCGTGATGCGAATGTTCCGGGCTTGGCCACCACGGTGGACATTCGAGCGGAACTCGCCCTCCTTGGCCTGACGCATCATGGAGGCCACTACTTTATCGCCCACCACGAAGCAGCGGATATCGGAGCCCCCGGCTTCCTGGATGAACTCCTGGGTCAGGAAATAGGCATTGAGCCCGTGAAAGGCATCGATCACGCTCTCTGCCGCCTTGTTGGTCTCGGCCAGCACCACCCCCATGCCCTGCGTGCCCTCCAGCAGCTTGATCACCAACGGGGCTCCGCCCACGAGGCTGATCAGATCCGCATTGTCATCGGGTGAATAGGCAAAGCCGGTCACCGGCAGGCCAATGCCGCGCCTGGCCAGCAGCTGCAACGAACGCAGCTTATCGCGGGATCGGCTTATGGCGACCGACTCATTGAGCGGAAAGACCCCCATCATCTCGAATTGTCGCAGTACCGCCGTGCCGTAGAAGGTGATGGAGGCTCCGATGCGCGGAATGACGGCATCCACGGATTCCAGGATTTCGCCCCGGTAGTGAACTTCCGGGCGATGTGCGCTGACTTTGACGTAACAGCGCAAGGGATCGATTACGCGAATGGTATGGCCCCGCTCTTGGGCAGACTCGACGATGCGGAGCGTGGAGTAAAGCTTACTGCTGCGGGATAGGACGATGATGTTCATTTTACCTTGAGGTTGCACTCACCGGGACTCACGCCGCCGGGCGGCACCTGCTAGCTCGCTATCAGCGGCTCCCGCCAGATAGGAGGCATTCGGATCGACCAGCAGCCGCCCCTTCATCGCCCTGCGGCCAAGGAGCATACGAAAACCCATACTATCGCGATTGGTCAGCGTGAGTTTAATCGACCAGCGCCGGCCCGCGATGAGCATGGGTGTGCGGATCACGAGTCGGCACTCGCGGTGCCCGGTCGAGCTGGTGACAATCCGCTCGGCGACGACATCGGCTATGCAGCGGACCGTGATATCGGTGCGCCGCTGGATCGGGTGGATCTCGAACGTCACCCGATCTAGCCCACTCTCCCGATAGCGCCGCACATGAACCGCGTGCAGCGCGGAGGTCGCCGCACCGGTATCCACCTTGGCTTTGATGCGCTCCACGCCAAGCCCCGGCAGCACGACCCATTCGCGCCAGCCGACCCAAAGCCGAGGCCGCGATCTGACACCGCTTGCCGCAACCATAGGGTTTCACCTCCATGCAGGCGGACAACGCGGTCCGGATGATGGCAGAATGGTAACATCTCATTAAATCCGGGCGCTGTGGCGCACAGGTGCTGGGTTTGACTGTGCAGAGGATGCGCCGGAATTCACCGCGCAGCGAGTAGACTCAGACGGCTTTTTTGGGCAATGCCGCCCGATGATGGACGTCGAGCTTGCCTCGGCCTGGGTCTCACCGACTCGAGGCCGTGCTTGCGGCAGGTCTTTTTGAGACTGGTGAAGGTATCGCGGCAGCGCCGACCGAGAACCAGCGTGTCCAATACGTGTTCTACCGGTTGCCAACAGCGAGCAGGAATCCAGATTATCCGAGTCCTATCAGAGTCGAACACAAGAAACGCGTTCGACGATAAGAGCCCATCTGCTTGGAATGAATCATCACTCCGCTCGGCAAATAGCACAATCGGAAATCCTTCGACTGCGGCGAACCCTCTCTCAACCAATACCTTCATCGTTACGCGAGCCAGGACATCCGGCGACGGGTCAATCGCGTTTTATCGCCTCATCTCCAGATGCACCGCGACAAGTAATCGGGTGGTACAGTCTCAGCGTCGGCAGCCTCGCTGCCACTGACTTGCCAGAGGAACTCCGCCGCCGACTCCCCAAGTATCCGGTTCCGGTGGTCCTGCTGGGGCGGCCGGCCGTTGCCGAATCCCACCAGGGCAAAGGACTTGGCTCAATCCTGCTCGCCGACGTCCTCCAGCGCATCACCGAGGCCAGCCAGGTGATGGCAATCTACGCCGTGGTCGTCGATGCCTTGAACGGCTGGGCAGCCGAATTCTATCGGCAATTCGGCTTCATCCCGCTACCCAGCCAACCGTTCAAGCTGTTCTTCCCCATGGCTTCCTGCAGGCTGTATCATGGCCACTGCGGCGGCCAAACGCTTTGCACGCACCAATGGGAGGCTCTCTGCCAGCGTGCTGGAGTTCGTTATCGCTCGCCGGGGCAAAGGTCTGTTCCTCATCACCCACCCGATCAGGATTCCTTGGCGCGGTTTGGCCGGAAGCCGGTCGAGGCATGCTCAGTTTGCGGAGGAAAGGCCGAGGAGATCGGCGAAGGCGCGCGCCGTAATAATTTTTACGGTCTCCACCTTTCTCAGAGACAGCAGGTCACGTTTATCGCCTGTCACCAGATAGTCGGCCCCGCCGGCAATCGCCGCGGCCAGAATGGGGTTGTCGTCAGGATCTGGCGATAACTCCACCTTCGGTAGTTCTTGCAGTACGGTTGCCTGCCGCCGCAGTCCGTTCACCAGCGTGCCCGCCTCGGCGGGTTTCAGGTACTTGCGTAGTTTCGGGTACCGGGAAACACGGCGGATCTCCCCGTGTTGCCACTCGGAGGTGAGCAGTTCGAAGGCCTTCTTGCGCCAAGCGCGATAGATCAAGTCGGGCGGCGTGCCAGACGTGATCAACGCAGCGAGCAGGATCCCGGTGTCAAAGGCAACCCGCAAGGTTGTTATTCACTGGCCAAAGCTTCATCGATCGCCTCCAGGATCTCGTCTTGCAAGTACTCCTGGTTGCGCCGCTTGACGTCCTGTACCGTTAGTTCAAAAAGGCGCGCCTGAACCGCTTCTTCCACGAATTGGGAGAGATCGCCCTTTTTGGCGCCAAGTCGACCCAAGTAGGCCCGCAGTGCCTTGTCTACATCCTCCCGCACCACGATAGACCATCGGACATTGCTCATCTGTATTCTCCGAGATGATTTCCGATCTTGATATGCGTTTATCCATATAAGTAGTGCCCGACCGAAAACCCCAAAAATTCCAAA
>JAKDMK010000024.1 GCA_030452365.1 Nitrococcus sp. | reverse complement strand
CCCACGGTGGGCTCGTGGATCAGCTTCCTGGTCAAAGTGTGCGAGAGATACTCGAGCACTAGGGCCGGATCATCTCCGCGGCTCAGCCGCCGCCGCGCTCTTTGTAGAACGTCCTCGCGCAGGCGTTCGGCACGGTGGCGATAATTGCGGATCGGTGCAACGGCTTCCAGCGAGCGCATCCAGCTCATGAAGCGCTCGACCTGGTCGGCGATGATCATATCGGCCTGGCGGGCGGCTTCTTGGCGGCAGCGCAAACTATCGTCAATCACTTCGCGCAGATCATCGATGGTGTAGAGATAGACATCCGCCAGTTCGCCAACTTCCGGCTCGATATCACGCGGCACCGCAATGTCTACCATGAACATGGGACGGTGCTTGCGCCGCTTGAGCGCACTCTCCACGCTTCCCTTACCGAGAATGGGCAGCGTGCTGGCTGTGGAGGAGACAACGATGTCCGCCTCCTTTAGCAGATGCGCAATGTCGGCCAGAGAGATCGCTTCCCCGCCATATTGCTCGGCAAGCTTGCGTGCGCGATCGAGGCTGCGGTTGGCTATGATAAGCCGGGCAATGCGATGCTCACTCAGGTGGCGAGCGGTGAGATCGATCGTATCGCCAGCCCCGATCAGCATTGCCGTCTGCTGGTCCAACTCGCCGAAGATCTGGTTTGCGAGGCTGACGGCGGCATACGCCACGGAAACTGGATGAGCACCAATCTCGGTCTCGGTGCGTACCTGCTTCGCTACGGAGAATGCGTACTGAAACAGACGATCCAGCGTATGGCGTACCGTACCGCAGCGCAGAGCCGTATCGTATGCGCGCTTGGTCTGGCCAAGGATCTGTGGCTCGCCGAGCACGAGTGAATCGAGCCCTGAGGCGACGCTGAGCAAATGCCGCACCGCAGCCTCACCGTTGAGCATATACAGGTATTGCGCCAGCCAGCCTTGGGCCAGCCGATGAGTATGCTCGAGCCAGCGTTGCAGGATCTCTGGAGTCGCCTCCGGTGCCAAGACGGCGTAGAGCTCCGTACGGTTGCAGGTTGACAACAGGACGGCCTCGTGAATGCCTGGGCGCTCCACCAGATCTCAGACCGCTTCCTCGATGCACTCGACAGGGAAGACGATCCGCTCGCGGATCTCAACGGGCGCGCTCTTGTGGCTCAGTCCAAGGGTGACCACAGGCATGGGGTGCCGGGCGGGGTGCAACTGGCAAATGTTCGGTGTATGCCGTTCCAACACAAGCGCCTCGGAGCCGCGGCTCTGGCGAGTGGCAATTATAGTGGATTTGGGCACGGATCGCCGCTCGTAGTCAGCCTCACAGTACAGGTATCATAACAAGGTTTTGCGCTCGCGCAGCGCCCCGGGAACGACGCAGAGAGGGAATCATGCACCGTTGTCTTATTTTCCTATTATTGCTGCTGTCGGCCGGCTGTACGACATCACAGGCATTGCGCGTTGATTCGATAGCGACATCCGCGGTGAAGCTCGATCAGGCGGCAGCGGCCGAATCTAGTTTGCTCTACCATCTCATGGTGGCTGAACTAGCCGGCAGCCACGGCGATCTGGAGCGCGCGGCGAGCGAATACTTGAACGCGGCCCGCCTGAGCTCCGATCCGAGCGTGGCGGAGCGCGCGGCCCGAATTGCCCTGCTGGCCGGGCGTGAGGACTTGGCGTTGGCGGCGGCTGCGCGCTGGCATGAGCTGGCACCTGGGTCCATTGAAGCGCGCCAAGCCCTAGGTTTGTTGAGCCTGCGTAGCGGCGATTTGGATGCTGCCGTGGAGCAGCTCGCGTCAACCGTGCAGGCGGCCTCCGGTGGTGCGGCGCAGGGGTTTGCGACTCTCGCCGGAATGCTCTCCCAGGAATCCGACAGCGCCGCCGCGCTTCAGGTCATGCAGCGGATCGCCGCCAAGCACCCAAACAATCGGGCCTCGTACTACGCGGTGGCGCAATTGGCGTTGACATCGGAGCAAAGCGCGACCGCACTTGCTGCGCTGAACAAGGCGATTGCTCTGTCGCCGCAGTGGCCGGAGGCACATTTGCTGCGAGTGCAGACCTACCTCAGGCTCGATCGCCCTCAGGCGGCACTCGATGAGCTAGATGGATTACTGCGCGAGTCCCCCCGTGACTACGACTTGCGCTTGCAATATGCTCATATCCTGGTGAGGCTATCGCGCACGCGCGAGGCGCTTGCCGAGTTCCGCAAGCTCTTAGAGCGCGAGCCGGATGATATCCGGGCGCTCTATCCGGCGGCGCTTCTCGCTATCGATGCCCAATTGAGCGATCAGGCCAAGGTTTGGCTGCAACGGTTGCTGGCGTTAGGCGAGCACCCCGATGCGGCGCATTACTTTCTGGGCCGCGTCGCCGAACAGCAGTCAAATTACCAGACCGCCATCAGCTATTATGGTCGAACCCGCGGTGCCTATCGTGGTGAGGCTCAGTTGCGCATCGCGGTCGTGCTGGCAGAACAGGGCCAAGTGGGACAGGCACGTGTCTATCTCAGGGAATTACGCGGGCAGAATTCACAACTGGCCGCGCGAACCTATGGTGTCGAAGGTGAGATCATGCGCACCATGGGGCAGTTGCAAGACAGCCTCCAGGCGTATGAAACCGGACTTGCTGCCTTCCCGAACGATAGAGATCTGCTCTATGGACGGGCGATGACCCTGATCGAGATGGACCGTCTGCCGGCGGCCGAACACGATCTGCGAGCGATTCTTGCCAAAGATCCAAATGATCCACATGCGCTGAACGCGCTTGGCTATACCCTGGCGGACCGCACCGATCGCCTGCAGGAAGCCGCGCGTTTGGTGCAACGCGCCTATGCGCAACGCCCACATGATCCGGCAATCATCGACAGCATGGGCTGGCTCGCCTATCGCCAGGGACGCTTGCATGCCGCGCTGAGCTATCTCAGCGAAGCATGGAAGCTGGGCAAGGACCCGGAGATCGGCGCACATTACGGCGAGATCCTATGGAAGCTCGGGCACCGTGACAAGGCGCGCCGCATCTGGCAACAGGCACTACAGTCGCATGCGGATAACGCAATGCTCACTAACACCATCAAGCGTCTGACCCAGTAATGCGAAGGCTGCTCGGCATCTGCCTTATCACCGGGTCGGTTCTAGCCGGTTGCGCAGTTCAGCCGCCGCTCCCAGAGCAAGCCCGGCGCACAGCATTTGCGAACCACCAAGCCCAGGTCAGTCAACTCTCCAGCTGGTCACTGGCCGGGCGCGCGGCCATCCGCACCGCGCGCGAGGGCGGAAGCGTGGCCGTACATTGGCAGCAGTCGAGCGAGCGCTATCGCATCGATCTGATCGCGCCATTTGGCGCCGGCTCGGTGCGGCTCACAGGTGATTCGCAGCACGTACGACTGCAAACCTCCCGCGGCGAATCGGTAGTAGCCGCCTCCGCGCGCAACCTGCTGAGGCGCTATATGGGGTATGATGTTCCGGTAACTGCGCTGCGTTACTGGCTGCTCGGGATTCCGGCGCCAGGACCGATAGGGCTGCGGCGGTTGGACCGATATGGACGGCTCGCCTTCTTGGCACAGCAAGGTTGGCGAGTCGAGTTCCTTGATTATGGCCGCTTCTCTGGCGTCGAGCTGCCCACTGCCCTGGTGCTGGAGCGCGACCAAATGCAAGTTAAGCTGGTGATTCGAGACTGGGATCTCTCCGCATGAACTCGGCCCCCTGGCCAGCTCCGGCGAAAATCAACCGCTTTCTGCACATCATCGGCCGGCGTGATGATGGCTATCATCTGTTGCAGACCGTATTCCAGTTTCTGGAATTGGGCGATTGGCTCCATTTTACCTGCACGACAGACGGACAGATAACCCGCTTCGGCGCTGTGCCGGGTGTGAGCGCGGCGGCGGATCTCAGCGTGCGTGCCGCGCGGCTGCTGCAGCAGAGCACAGGCTGCGCGCTGGGCGCCGTAATCCAGTTGGATAAGTGCTTACCCACAGGCGGCGGCCTGGGTGGCGGCAGCTCCGATGCCGCCACCACGTTGGTGGCGTTGAACGAGATTTGGGGCACCTCTCTGGGCGAGGACACGCTCGCTGAGCTCGGCCTACGCTTGGGCGCGGACGTGCCCGTTTTCGTGCGGGGTCGGGCCGCTTGGGGCGAGGGAATAGGCGAGCAGCTCGCTTCGGTGACCTTGGATGAGCCTTGGTTCCTGGTAGTCGATCCGCGCATTATCGTGGCCACCGCCGCTGTGTTCCAGGCCACCGAATTGACACGTAATTCACCGCGCATCACAATGGACGACTTCTATGCGGATAGAGTTCGCAACGACTGCGAGCCAGTTGTGCGACGGCTGTATCCGGAAATCGACTGTGCCTTGGATTGGTTGGGGCGATTCGGTAAGGCCCGACTTACCGGCACAGGGGCGTGTATTTTCGCCCACTTCGAGCAGGAGCGCGAGGCGCGTAACGTCCTGGCGAGCTTGCCCCAGCGGTGGCGGGGTTGGGTTGCGCGGGGCTGTAATCGATCACCGCTGCGCCAGCGCTGCAGGCCCTCACCGGTCGGAGTCACAGCGCGGGAATGCTGACAACCGCGCACAAACCGGCGGCGCCACGATCGCAGGCCTGGAAGGTACTCTTTGTATGATATGAAGGGGCCTCGTGAGCGTTTCTGGACGCGGACCCAGACCGTCGCGACCTGTTCAGCGAGTCCTCGGCGTGCAGCAACGCAACTGGGGTGTCGCCAAGCGGTAAGGCACGGGGTTTTGATCCCCGCATTCGCAGGTTCGAATCCTGCCACCCCAGCCATTCTCGCCTGCACGTTTGCCTTGGGGCCTGTTGACATTCACTAGACAGCACAGCGACAGGTAATTCGCCGTGATCGAGAGCGGACGCATGATGGTGTTTGCGGGCAACGCCAATCCGCAACTCGCCGAAGCCATCGCCGAGAATCTCAGGATCCGGCTGGGCGATGCCCAAGTCACGCGTTTCAGTGACGGCGAGGTCCTAGTCGAGATCAACGAGCACGTCCGTGGCCGGGATGTATTCATCGTGCAACCGACCTGTGCGCCAGCCAACGACTGCCTCATGGAACTGCTAGTGATCGCGGACGCGTTGCGGCGCTCCTCCGCCGCTCGGATTACCGCGGTTATCCCCTACTACGGCTATGCGCGCCAGGATAGGCGGCCGCGCTCACAGCGTGTGCCGATCTCGGCAAAGCTGGTGGCGGACATGATCTCGGCGGCTGGAATCGATCGGGTGATCACCGTCGACCTGCACGCCGATCAGATCCAGGGCTTTTTCAATATCACGGTGGACAATGTCTACGCCTCGCCGGTGCTGCTCGGTGATATTTGGCGCCAACTCCATCCAAACAAAATCGTTGTTTCACCGGATGTCGGTGGAGTGGTGCGAGCCCGCGCCATCGCCAAGCGACTGGATGATGCCGAGCTTGCTATAATCGACAAGCGCCGGCCGCGGCCGAACGAATCGAAGGTTACAAATATCATTGGCGATGTACGTGAAAAAACCTGCATTATTGTCGATGACATCGTCGATACCGCCGGTACCCTGTGCGTGGCTGCCAAGGCGTTAAAAGACAAAGGGGCCGTCAAGGTGGTCGCCTATGTTACCCACCCGGTTCTCTCCGGGCCGGCAATCGAGCGGATTGCAGAATCGGCCTTGGACGAGCTGGTAGTCACGGACAGCATCCCGCTTGGCGAAGACGGCCGAAGTTGTGAGAAAATTCGCCAGCTCAGCCTAGCAGAGATGCTGGCCGAAACCATGCGCCGGGTGAACAACGACGAATCGGTCAGCGAGCTTTTCATGGAATAGCGCAAAGGAGCAACACAAGATGAGCGCGGAGCTGAAGCTGGATGCCACGGTACGCACGGATCAAGGCAAGGCTGCAAGCCGTCGCCTGCGCCGGGCGCAGAAGCTGCCGGCAGTCCTCTATGGAGCCGAAAGGGATACCGTCGCCTTGGTGCTGGATGAGGAGCAGGTCTTGCAGCTGATGCGGGAGGAGGCTTTTTTCTCGCAGATTATTGATATCAATATCGAAGGCACGATGGAGCGCGCGATCCTGAAAGATCTGCAGCGCCATCCCGTCAAGCCCACGGTTTTGCATATGGATCTGCAGCGTATTGCCGCGGGGCAGAGGATGCGCCAGCGCGTGCCGCTGCACTTCATCAACGAGGACAAGGCCATCGGCGTGAAGCAGCGCGGCGTTCTGCACCATGACCTGCTCGATGTCGAAGTCGAATGCCTGCCCGAGCATCTTCCGGAATACATTGAGATTGATATGGCCAATTTGGGTCTGGATGAGGCTTATCACCTCTCCGATCTAAAGCTGCCGGAAGGCGTCACTCTAACGGCACTTGCATACGATCCGGACCACGACACCAGCGTGGTCAGCATCTATACCCCGCGCAAGGCCACCGAGGAGGAAGAGCTTGCCGAGGGCGAGCAAGCCGCCGCGGCTCGGGCACCCATGGGCGAACACAGAGAAGAGCAAGGCGGCAAGGCCGAGGAGTAAATACCGCGCATTTTGCCGAGAGTATCGGTCGTGGCAGGCGCCGAGCCCGCGGTGACACTCATCGTCGGGTTGGGAAATCCGGGTTCGCGCTATGCCAAAACCCGCCACAACACCGGCTTTTGGCTGGTGGACGAGATAGCCCGGCGTTTCGACGGGTCGTTTAGCTCGCAAAGGAAATTTCATGCCGATACCGGCCGGGTTCGCATTGGCGCTAACGAGTGCCATCTGCTCAAGCCGATGACCTATATGAACCATAGCGGCCTCGCCATCGGCGAGTTCGTGCGTTACTACCGATTGGACCCGCAAAACATCCTGGTTGCACACGACGAGATCGATCTATCTCCAGGCACTATCCGCTTGAAACAGGGCGGTGGGCACGGCGGCCACAATGGGCTGCGCGACACGGTCAATGCGCTTGGCACGCCGGGTTTCAACCGCTTGCGCATTGGGGTCGGTCATCCTGGGCACCGTGATGCCGTGCTCGGCTACGTTCTCTCATCCGCCAGCCGCGAGGAACAGGAGGCGATCGATGCGGGCATCGCGAGTGCCTGCGAGGTTTTGCAACTGCTGGTAGAGGGTGAGTGGGGACGTGCCTTCCAGCGTTTGCACTCGGTGACGCGCCTGCCGAAGACTCCCTGATAGGCGGGATTGCCACAATGGGTTTTAACTGCGGAATCGTCGGTCTGCCCAACGTGGGCAAGTCCACCTTGTTCAACGCGCTCACCGGTACCAAGGTGGCCGCGGAGAACTATCCTTTCTGCACGATAACCCCGCACGTGGGCATCGTGCCGGTGCCGGATCCGCGCCTGCAGCAACTGGCGAGAATCGTGCAGCCGCAGAAAGTCGTGCCCACGGTCATGGAGTTTGTCGATATCGCAGGACTGGTCGCCGGCGCTGCCAAGGGCGAGGGCCTCGGTAACCGCTTCCTCGCCCATATCCGTGAGACCGATGCCGTTGCCCATGTCGTGCGCTGCTTCGAGGATACCGATATCCACCACGTCTGCGGGCGGGTCGATCCGGCCGCCGACATCGAAACTCTGCAGACGGAGCTGATGCTGGCGGATCTGGAGAGCGTGGACAAGGCGCTTGCGCGTTACCAACGTCGTGCCAAAAGCAATGACAAGCAGGCCATTGCCTACTGCGCGTGGCTCGCGCAAATCGGCGAGGCTTTGAACGACGGCACGCCCGTGCGCGCGCAGTGCCTGGACGACTCCGTGCTGCCGCTGCTCCGAGAGTTACATCTGCTGACTGCCAAACCGGTGTTATACATTGCAAACGTCACCGAAAACGGCTTCACCAACAACCCCTATCTTGATGCCGTGCGCCGAATCGCGCAGCAGGAGCATGCCGTCGTGGCGCCGATCTGCGCGGCTTTAGAGGCTGAGCTCGCGCAGCTCGATGACAAGGAGCGGCTGGCGTTCCTGGCCGAGTATGATCTCGAGGAACCCGGGCTCGAGCGTGTGATTCGTGCGGGCTACCGTATCCTTAAATTGCAAACCTTCTTCACCGCCGGCCCCAAAGAGGTCCGTGCCTGGACGCTGAAGTTAGGGGCAAGCGCGCCGCAGGCGGCTGGCCGCATCCATACTGATTTCGAGCGCGGCTTCATCCGCGCCGAGGTCATCGGCTTCGACGATTTCATTCGCTATGCGGGCGAGCAAGGCGCCAGAGAGTCTGGCAGGCTACGCCTAGAGGGCAAGGATTATCTGGTCCAAGAAGGTGATGTCATTCACTTCCGCTTCAATGTCTGACTAGGGCCTGTTGACGTCCGCCCACGACGCCGCGCCGGAGGCCATTTTTTTTGCAAGACAAGCCGTAGCGAGCGCAGTGTGCGGACTCACGGAGAACGAAGCTGCACGTGGTGAACACTCCCGCGCACGAGGAATGCAGGGCTATATCGCCAGAGTCACCAGTTCACTTCGATCCAAGAGGCAAGCTCCGAGAGATCCAAGCGTTGGGCGAAGTCCACCAATTCCGGTAGCCTCGCACTGTCATCGAGCATGACCTGCGTGTCCATCGGCAATTGCGGGGCGAAGCGGAAATAGCGCTCCCGCAAGATCTGACGACACTGCAAATCGGTAATCGCCACGCCTGCGTCATTGATCAGATCCAACAGCCCGGCACTAAGCCATTGGGTACATCCCCAGTCGTGCCGACTACCGGGGATATGCTTCGCCACCGTGCCGTTACCTAACGAGAGCAAGCGAAAATTGTGCTGAATCGGTGCCGAATTCTCGCCACGGGCGCCCAATGCGTGGGTGAGGGCAACCAGGCTCGGGTTGTTGGCGTAGACGCCCCCGTCTATAAAGCCATCGACCGATGGAAAGTACGTGGGTGCCGCACTCGTGTAGAGGGCCACGTGATAGATTCGCCGCTCGGCGTCATCCGAGCCCGGAAGGTTGTGAAAGAGCTTGGGTCTCCAACTACGTTTTGCGGGATCGGCCGCCTCGTTGTCCAGATCAAATGCCGGCACGAGAACCTGTTTTCGCAGATCCGCGAGCCGAACCGCCTCCCCGAGGCTGCGTTGGAGCTCTCGAGCAAGCGCCTCGTTGTCATAGCGCGCGGCTGGCGCCTGACCCGCCTCGGCGTCGAACACCCGGCGGCTGTGATGGAAGATCTCCGGCCCTATGGTCTCAAAAAACCGCCGCAACTGCGCTGGCGAGAGGCCGCCGGCCAAACCTAAGGCGAGGATACCGCCGCTCGATGTGCCGGCGAGCAGGTCGGCCGCCTCGATCAGGTTGGGAGCGGACCTGAGCAAACGCTCCAGTAACACGGCCGTAACCACGCCGCGAACGCCGCCGCCATCGAATGCCAAAATTCGATACGTCTCCATGTATCGACCTCCATACGCCTGAGCCTTCCGAATCTTTGCACCGCAATTGTCGGTGTGCGGTGCCGAGGTCGAGGGCGGGGCAATCCTTGTGCAAACATCAGTGGTGCTGTCAGCGGGCCAGCAAGCCCATGCGCGTGTCCCGCTAAAAATAAAACTGATACCCCAAGCTCAGCCGATTCCAGCCGCCTTGCTGCGTGGCCTCATGGGCCAACCGCAGGCGCAAGCCGTGATTGCGTGCCAACTGCCACTGCAGCCCGAGACGGCCCCATAAATAATAACGATTGGCTGTAGCCGCGTAGCCAAGACCGCCGAGTTCGGCAAGTAACGACCAGTGCGCTCGCGGGTAGGACAATACCCCGAGGCAAAGGCCAGCCCCAGCACGCAGGCTGTTGGTAAGCCCAGGGTTGGCATCCAGGCTGCCGAGCAGAAAACCGTAGCCAACGAGCTTGTTCAGCCGGCCGTAGGCAAGCCCTGGCCCGCCTTGGAGATAGTAGCCTACATGCCCTGGATGGGCGCCGAACAGCGGCGCCGCCGGCGCCCGGCGCACGCCGGTAGCGACCTGCCAGGATATTGGTGAGAATAGCTCAGTGCGTGGACTGATGGAGACAATGTCGATGAGCTTGGCATCGCGGAAACGCACCCCTTGGTCCGGTCGATAAGCCAGACCAACGTCAAGGAAGTTGATCTGGGCACCGGCCTGATAACCCCCGGGGGGATCCAGCAGATCATGATAAGCCGGACGCAGCCGCAGGAAGAGATCCTCACGCCCTTGCTCAGCTTCTAAACCGACGGCGATCCGAGCCGTGCCATGGCCTGCGTCCGGCGCCACGGCCGGGCGCGGTGGGGGCCTAAAGACCGGCGCGGTAAGCGGAATCTGAGAGCGTGCCAGCAAGATGCGCCGCGCCCGCGGGACGCCTTGCGAGCGTGATAGCTCGCCCGCAACAAAACGGTATTGCGCCAGCACATAGGCCACCTGCAGCGCCCGGGCCCGCGCCCGGTCTGAAAGCTCTTGTAAGGCCGGCGCCTGCGGGTCGAGCCGTCCGCTGGCGAGCTCCCGCGCCACACGGCGCGCCGGCGCCGATAGCTGACGGTAGTCATTTACTAACTCGGTGCGCCGCGAGGGACGATAGCTCACCTTGCTTATCAGGCCGGGCTGCGCGCTCAACGCACGCAGTGTATCACTTGGAATGGTATAGAAATCAAAGCGCTCGGCAAGATGCAACTGCGGGCGCGCCACTCCTAGCAGGGTCAGTAGCTCGCGAGAGCAGTTGCGGGTAAAGAAAAAATACGGCTGATCGGCGCCCTTGAGCTCCCAAAGATGCAGCAGCAGGCGGTGAATTTCCTCGGGGCTAAAATTGAGCCGATAGGACCATAGGTCGCGATTTTCGATGCGCGCGTACTGCTTGACCTTGTCGTAGTAGGGATAGAGTCCGTAACGACCGGCATAGCCACCGAAGATGCCCTTGATGGCGAACAGCACGCCGTTGCGCTCATTGGTGTCGGCCGCGTAGTTGACTGCGTAGGCCAACAGCCGCTGGCTGCGATCCTGGCCATGGGCATCGAGGCGCAGGAACGTGTGGCCGAACATAGAGGCCGGACTATTGAGGTAGGCGGTTGGGAATACCACGGCTACAGAGGCGACATTAAGCGCCTGCAACCATTGCGTGAGCGCTTGACAGTCCTGGCGCGGCAAGCGCCGGGGATCGAAATGCAGTCGACTGTCCAGCCAGGCATAGCGCGCCGCCCATAGGCATTGGGCCGGCTCATTGCGGGGCGCCCGCGGCTCTGGTGTAAAGAACGCCCGCAGGGTCGCGCGCAGCTCGGCAGCGGGGTCATGGCGCCCGCGCAGTGAGGAGAAAAACCAGGGCGAGACGACCGTGCTGGTCACTCCCGGCCCCAACCAATCCGGTTGGTAGTGCAGCAAACGGTGCCAATAAGGGCTATCGGCGAGGTGTTGGGCCTTGGCACGCGCCTGCAGCGCCGCTAGATAGACATCAGCCGCTTCGCTCGAGGCCGCCGCAATCCCTCCTGACGAGAGCAATAGAGCACAGAGCCCAAAAAAAAGGCCGAGGCCGGCGTAGACCCGGCCTCGGCGTTGATCGCCCGCCGGCATCAACGCACGGCGTTCGATATTGACCCGAACTGCAAGCGCTTAGACTTTGGGAACATAGTCCGCTAAGCGGGCATCATTGGCCATCAACGACTCAAGCTCGGCCAACACCTGCCCTGCCGTGACATTTTCGCTCGGGAAGAGCTGCGCGAAGTGCGCTTGCGTCAGCGCAGAGAATGCCGCCCGGTCAGGCTCCGAGCGGATGCCGTAGAGATTCGCCAACACATCCAAGGATTCACCACGCCCCGCAGCCATATCACCGGCCAACTCGTCGAGGTTATGGCCGGCGAACATGGGTAGCCGCGCCGCCGCGGTCACCGTGCCGCCCTGTTGGCAGCCCAGCGTGCCCGAGCTGATACCGAAAGTCTGGTTCCCGAAGGAGCCATTGGTGGTAGCCCCCAATATCATAGGGGCGACGCCGTCTTGACCGTCCCAGATTATGGTACCGACACCACAGCCAATATTGTTATCCGCGAGGGCGGGGCCTGTCATCGACAGCGCCAATAACGCCGTCGCCGTCAATAGTTGGTTACGCATGCTGTTCATGTTGTTCCTCCATGCGGTGATCGGGGGTGGTGGACGTCCATCACGCAACACTTGTAGCTTGCCCACCACACTATAAATACGCCAGCGCGTGCATACGGTCAATCTTTGCGGTGAACTACAAGTGTCCGGAAAGACCGCAAGCCGCTCACAGTAATCGACCATCTTTCAACATGAAAGTTGCAAACGCTGCCTGTCTCGCTCACGCCTCACGCCTCACGCCTCACGCCTCACGCCTCAAATACAACTTCAATATACAGCTATTACGCAATAACAAAACTACAAAATACTGTAACTACTCACGCCCCCCTTTTGGGTAGGATACATTCTCCGTACTGTCATTCTGCGCGGAGCCGTCAGGCGAAGTCGCAGAATCCAGTCGGTGGATCCTGTGACTCCGCTTCGCTGCGCGCAGGATGACTTTTCTGTACCGGCATCCTGCGCGGAAGGGGGTGAGTAGTTACAAAATACTTTTAATAACCGTGGGTTCCCCGATAAGGATTGCGTCTAGCGGGAGGAATGCCATTCTCAACTGCGCTATGTGCAATGGGGGCGGGAGTTATACTGCCTAGAGCAGACAACTATTGTAATAGAAGGGACAATCAACGCTCTTTGCGACTACGCCTAGCACTGCGGCACCCCCATCGCAAAGACAGGGGTGCACGCGCAATTAGTGTGCCACTTTAGAAGCGGTGCTCGCTCATTTGCCGTAAACAGTGAGCTTATAGTTGCCGATAATGCCGAGTATGTTGTTGGCGTCCCAGTCGACGTAGAGAACCTCAGTGATGCCACCGTCCTTTCTAGCGGCGTCTATGCTGCAATCACCTGTAGCCACGAACGATAGGATGCTTTGACAGGTGGCCACACCCACTTTCAGGGGCTGGCCGGTGTTGCTCGTTACGTTGACCGGGAGCTTCAAGTCGGTATACAAACTCCCTACCGGATAGGCCGTGGCACAGCCGCCGAGTGCGAGCGAGGCGGCGATGATTGACCCAGCGATGATCTTTTCCATGTTTACTCCACTCCTGATGTTGTTATTTAGATCCCGTTTGCCGCTTACGTCAGCTCGTCGGACAGTGTAATAACACTTTTGGTCGAGCGCCACCCTATGATGGGAGGCTGATTGACCACTTTTTGGGGCATACTGCTACCTATTGCGGTCCAGCAACTGGCACCCCAGTTGCTCATGCGATAATCCGCGGTGGTGGACGTCCATCCCCCAACACTTGTTGCTTGTCCACCACGCTATCAATACCCGAGCGAGCGCATACGGTCAACCCTTGTGGTGGACATGCATATTGGCGCCGAGATCAACGTGATTTCTTTCATGCACGGGCTACTCGCTCACGCCT
>JAKDMK010000157.1 GCA_030452365.1 Nitrococcus sp. | reverse complement strand
GCCCAGGTCTCAATGGGAGACTCTGGGCTATGCGAGCCAGGATGACATCGCCGCGGCGGTGCGCGAAAAGCTCTCCGGTCTGCCCGGCATCCTGGTCAGTATGACCCAGCCGATCCAGCTCACCGTGGACGAACTGGTCAGTGGCGTAAAGGCCGAGTTGGCCGTCAAGCTCTTCGGCAACGATCTGGGTCTGCTCGTGCGCAAGGCAAACCAAATCGCGGCCGTGCTGCGCACCATCCCCGGCGCCGCCGACGTGCAGGCGGCGCAGATCACCGGCACCCCGCAACTGCTCATTCGCCCCGACCGCGAGGCAATCGCCCGCTACGGCATGAATCTGGGCCGGGTGCAACAAGTGATCAAGACTGCGGTCGGCGGCGTCGAAGCGGGACAGATATTCAAGGGCGTACGCCGCTTTGACATCTTTGTCCGCTATAAGAAAGGAGCCCGCACCACAGCCGCGGCGATCGGCGAAATCCTCATCGAGGCGCCCGACGGCCAGCGTGTGCCCCTGGCTCAACTCGCAGAGATCAAGACCGTGGTCGGTCCCCGGCAGATCAAGCGGGAGAACACCCAGCGGTTCATCACCGTGCAGGCCAATGTCGTGGGCCGGGACATCGGCAGCTTCGTCGCGGCGGCCCAATCGGCCCTCGACCAGCAGGTGGACCTACCACCGGGCTATTACGTGGATTGGGGCGGGCAGTTCGAGCTTGCGCAGGCGGCCAATGCCCGCCTGGCGGTGGTCGTGCCCCTCACCGTGGCGCTGATCTTCCTGCTGCTGTTCGCCAGCTTCAATTCGATCAAGAACGCTTTCCTGATTCTGCTCAACATCCCGCTGGCGCTGGTTGGCGGCGTGGTGGCGCTGTGGATCAGCGGCCAGGCCCTGTCCGTGCCCGCATCGGTCGGTTTCATCGCACTGTTCGGCGTCGCCGTGCTCAACGGAGTAGTCTTGGTCTCTTATCTCAATCAGCTCCTGCGCGCAGGGCTGTCCATTGACGACGCCTCTATACAGGGAGCTTGCCTGCGTCTGCGCCCGGTGCTCATGACCGCTTCGGTGGCAATCCTGGGTCTGATGCCGCTGCTGTTCGCCACCGGCGCCGGCAGCGAAGTCCAGCGCCCCCTGGCGACGGTCGTGGTGGGCGGCCTGGTGACATCCACGATTCTCACCCTGCTGGTGCTGCCCGCGCTGTACAAATGGTTGGCCATACGTCCAGAGCCTCGAACCGCCACATCTGCCGAAAAGTAACGAAGGCCAAGCTACGCACGCGAAAGCGAGTTCATAAATTACCAACTGGTAGCCCAATTCGGCGGGCTCGTGGGCGGGCTTCGGGACCGCGCCCTGTTCGATGCCGCCATGGCGAGACCCCTGAATCAGTGGGCCTATACACACCCGGCCCCGGATGTTTTTGATCTGGCGGGCGCCTACTGCTTTGCGATTTGCAAGGGCCACGCATTTCGCGATGGCAATAAATGCACTGCGCATGCTGTTGCCGCGGTTTTTCTGGAGAACAACGGTTATCGACATCAGCCTCCTCAGTCGGAAGTGGTAGCCTTCATGCCGGCGCTCGCCGAGGATCAATTGGCCGAACCGGGATTGGCCGCCTGGTTCCGGGAAACCAGCCGCACTAGCGAGAACAGTTGAACGACCGCTACCAGCGCAAGTGCTCTTCGGGGAAATGATCCGCGCATCGCCGCCAAGATCCTGATCTCCAGCAACACCTCGCGTTCGCCATACAAGGCATGCGCTGACCAGCGCTCGGAAGCGGTGTAGACTGGAGCACGACAAGATGCCTTGGCCGCAATGAAAACGATGAATCAAATCCATCTTGCCGCCGCATTGCTACTCGCGCTCTCGGGCACTGCCTTGGGCCAGGTTGGTTGCGACGGCGCCGGGCTGAAGCTGCCGGACGGTTTCTGCGCCACCGTGTTCGCCGAAAACCTTGGCCGTGCCAGGCACTTGGCCGTCAGCGCCCGCGGCGATGTCTACGTGGCCCTGCGACAGCCGGTGCACGACAGCGGCATCGCCTCCCGGGTGATCGCGGGCATTAAAGACATGTTTGGCCTGCGCGAGCCGGTACACGGCGGCGGCGGCATCGCCGCCCTGCGCGACACCAACGCCGATGGCCGTGCCGACGTGGTTCGATATTTCGGCGATGTTGCCGGCAGCGGCATCGCCATCTATGACGGGCATCTATACTTTGGCACCGTCACCAAGGTGGTGCGCTGGTCCTTGGCCGGCGACGCGCTGGTACCCGTGGGTGACCCGCAAGTCGTGGTCAGCGGCATGCCGGTGCAGCACCAGCATTCCGCCCGCTCTCTGGTGATCAACCCACAAGGCGATTTGTTCATCAATATCGGCGCGCCGTCCAATTCCTGCCAAAAACAGGATCGCCAGACAGGCTCGCCGGGCATTGACCCCTGCCCGCTGCTACGGTTGCACGGTGGGATCTGGCGTTTTTCCGCGGAGAAGACCGGACAGGTGTTCGATGCCGCCCACCGGTACGCTACCGGCATTCGCAACGCCGTGGCCATGGACTGGAACGCCCCGATGGATCATCTTTATGTTATCCAACACGGCCGCGACGACCTGCACCGGCTCTGGCCGGAGCTATACACCCCGGAGCAGAACGCTAACCTTCCGGCAGAGGAGTTCTTGCGCGTCGACCAAGGCGATCACTTCGGCTGGCCGTACTGCTATTACGATCCCTTCAAGGACAAGAAGCTGCTGGCGCCGGAATATGGTGGCGATGGCAGCGAGGTGGGCCGCTGCGCGCGGTTCGAGGACCCGGTCCTGGCCTTTCCGGCCCACTGGGCACCCAATGGCCTACTGTTTTATTACCGCGCTGCTTTCCCGAACGCTTATTCCGGCGGTGCTTTTATCGCCTTCCACGGTTCCTGGAACCGCGCGCCGTTTCCTGAGCAGGGTTATAAGGTGGTGTTCGTGGCCTTCGAGGACGGCATGCCGGCGGACGGCGACTGGCGGGTGTTCGCCGATGGCTTTGCCGGCAAGTCCTTTCCCGCTAACACCGAATACCGGCCGGTTGGGCTGGCGCGTGACCATGATGGCGCGCTCTATGTCTCCGACGACGTGCAGGGCCGTATCTGGCGGATTACCTACGAATAAGGGCGCCTAAAGACGCCGTATCTTATCCCCGCATTGCTCGTCTGCCGCGGTACGGTTCCAAGCGTTGCCCACCACGTCACGCAACGGGGTAACCATCTGGGGTAGTACAAAAACGAAATGTCAGTTTGCCCGTATTAGTCTGCACGCGTGACTTACCGCCGCAACCAGGCTTCAATCCCCTCCACCGGTAGCGGCCGGCAGAACCAGTACCCTTGCTGCACCTCGCAGCCCAGCTCCAGCAGTGCCTGGTGCTGGGCCTCAGTTTCCACCCCCTCGGCGATGACGTTGACGTGGAGACTGCGCGCCAATGCGACGATGGTCTCGACAATACCGGTGTCGACTGGATCCGTGGTCATCTCGGCGACGAATCCCCGGTCTACCTTGAGGGTGTCCACGGGCAGCCGTTTCAGGTGAGTGAGCGACGAGTAGCCGGTGCCAAAGTCGTCGACCGAAATAAGCGTGCCGGCGGTCCGCAGCCGCTGGAGTGCGCGCACGCTGTCCTCTGGCGAGGTCATGAGCACGGTCTCGGTCAGCTCCGCCTCCAGCGCCTCACCGGTGAGGCCGTGGTGGACCAAGGTGTCTAGGAAGTTGTCGACGAACCTGGGATGCTGCAGCTCCCGTGCGGAGATATTGATCGCCACTCGCATCGCCAGCCCCCGCGTGCGCCAAGCGGCGATCTGGCGGCAGATCATCGTTAGCACCTGTTGGCCGAGCCGGTGGATCAGCCCGGTGGCTTCGGCGAGCGGGATGAACAGCTCCGGCGGAACGACGCCGCGCACGGGGTGGTGCCATCGAGCTAGCGCCTCCAGGCCATCAACCCGTCCGCGACGGGCGTGGACCCAGGGCTGAAAAACGAGCGTGATGTCGCCCACGTCGATGGCATGGGCCAAATCCCGTTCCAGATCGACCCGCTCGCGGATCTCATCGCCATGGACGGTCTCGAACAGCATGAAACCGCGACCCTCGGCTTTGGCGCGATACATGGCGATGTCCGCGTGCTTGAGCAACTCGCCGAGGTTGGCCCCTTCGTCCGGGCAGGTGACCAGCCCCATGCTGGCACCCAGGCGGATGGCGCGGCCGTCGATATGGAACGGCGACTCAAAGTGCTGCATCAGGTGGCGGGCGGTGCGGGCAAGCTCGGCGCGACTGGTATCCGGTGCCAGAACGGCGAATTCGTCGCCGCCAATCCGGGCCAGCAAATCGCGCTCCCGCAGCGACTGGCGCAGACGAGAGGCGACTTGGACCAATAGCTGATCGCCGACACTGTGGCCTTGGGTGTCGTTGATATCCTTGAATCGATCCAAATCCAGGTAGAGCACGCCGAGGGGGCGCCTCGTCTCTATCGACTGTCTCAGTGCCGTCTCGGCGCGCTCTTGGAGCAAACGCCGGTTGGGCAACCCCGTCAGGTCGTCGTAGCTGGCGAGCCGTTCTGCTTCCACCTCTCGGCGCCGACGCTCGGTGATGTCGAGCATTGTGCCGACGAGGCCAAGCTTGTTGCCGGCGGCGTCGTAGATAACGGCCTTGTGGAACTCGATGTCGTGAACGCTGCCGTCATTGAAGCCGACCTGGGCCTCATAGCGCTGGGTGCCACCGTCTTTCAGCAACTCCTGGTCGGCGGCGTCATACGCTGCCGCCAGCTCGGCGATGGAGACGTCGTACACACTCTTGCCAATAATGGATTCCGGCGTGTCGCCCAGAATCAGGTCGGCGAAGGCGCGATTGCAACCGATATAGCGGAGATTCGTGCCCTTGAAAAAGATGGGGGTGGGGATCGCATCAATAATGCACTGCAGATGGTTTCCACTATCCGGTCCCAGCTGCCCGGTGCTTGCCTTCGGGCCTTCGGGATCGGCGCGGCGGGACGGCCAATCAGGTTCGGAATCGCAGTCCTCCATGCCCTGTCTCCCCGTGTCCCTGTTCTCTTATGCGACGATCAGATGATCATTAAACCGGCGAGTAAATCATTTAGTACGAACAGTTGTCAATCTCAAGCAAACACCGGTCGCAACGGCAATGGCGCCGTGTCTTGCCGAATCGCTCGCGGATGGCTTTGTGAGACTGCGCGTCCTCGTCCCACTAGGCAGTTCCCTTGGCGCGTGGCGTCGTCCGCGTCGCCGACGCCAAAGCAGAAATCCGTATCCCGTGAGCGGCTTCGTCCACTGCGCTCCTCGGAAATGCGAACCCGATTGCCGGTGGTGCGCTGTGCGTGTCGCCGCCGCTGTTGCTGGGGCTCTCTGGGTTGAGCGCAAACGCCGCCGCCAGAGACAAGCTCGAAGTGACGCACACCGAGGCCGAGTGACGAGCGTTGCTGTCGTCGGACGAGTACGCCGTGCTGCGCGAGCAGAGCACAGAACCGGCAGCAGCGTGCTGCTCGACGAGGAGCGCAAAGGAATCTACCAGTGCGCCGGCTGCGGGATAGGACGGCGTAGTTAATGCGGATTACGGTAACAGGTGATCATTCACACGAACAAAGACGCCGTATCCTATTTCGCGCATGGCCCGTTTGCCCGGATACGGTTCCCAGCGTTGTTGCCCACCACGTCACGCTACGGGGTAATCGACGCGGGAGGGTGTTTATTAGCAATGGATTGAACGAGGTTCGCTTTTTTGTGAGTAATTGGAATTAGCAGGCGTAGTTCTTTATAGAACTTCCTGATGTCAAAGAATGTCCAATGATCATCAAGACTTCCACGTAGGAGGAAGGCGCATCATGATCAGGACACTGCTCACACTACTGATGCTAGCGGGCATGCTAGTCACTTTCACGGGCTGCAACTCCATGGGGGGAGCAGGCGAAGATACTCCAAACGTCGCTGAAGAGTCTGACGAGGACCAGTATGATCGGGATGAGGGCATGTAACGGGTAGCCAAGAGCGCATGATTTTATTGGCTCTGGGTAACTACTCACCCCTCGTCATCCTGCGCGCAGCGAAGCGCAGTCGCAGGAACCAACGACTAGATTCTGCGACTCCGCCTAACGGCTCCGCGCAGAATGACAGTACGGAAA
>JAKDMK010000590.1 GCA_030452365.1 Nitrococcus sp. | reverse complement strand
CATGCGGTTTTCCCGCACACGGCTCACCGACGCCCTTCTCCGCCGGCATTCGGCGGACCCCGCCACCCCCTGTTGGGTCGGGGGGCGATGACGCGACCATCGAGGCGGATCAGGCCGAGCTGATCGGGTGAGCGAAGAACCATTGCCCATCCGAACCACCTGTCCTTCCTATGGCGGTTGGCCATGAAGATGGCAAGGCGCATGAGCGCGTAGTACCTGATCGCGGCGAAGGCGCGGGCGGAGTTCCCGTACCGGAAATACCCTGCCCAGCCGCGCAGGGAGGCGTTGACCTCCTGCACGACCACCTCCACCGCCACACACGTCCTGCGGCGCTGTGTCAGCTCACGAATGCGTGCTTTGCAGCTGTGTGTCGCCTGACGTGAGGGCCAGCGAGCGAGGAAGGTCAGATGACGCGAGCGGTCGGTGTTGCCGCGCACGTAGCGGTGATGAAAGCCAAGGAAGTCCAGTCCTTCGCCTCCTTCGGCCAGGTGAACGATCCGAGTCTTGGCGAGCTTGGGCTCAAGGCCGAGTTCGTCAAGGATGGCCGTGAACGCCACAAGAGCGCTTTCGGCCTCCCGCTTTGTCGCGCACATCACAACCACATCATCGGCGTACCGGCACATGACCCCGTGCCCGCGCTGTGGCCACGCCCGGTCAAGGAGGTTGAGGTAGACGTTGCACAAAAGCGGCGACACCCCCCCACCTTGAGGCGTACCAGAGACGGCCTTCCTGACCGCTCCGTCCTCCATGACACCCGCGCGCAAAAGCCCCCGCAGGAGCTTCAACAAGTTACGGTCGACAATCCTTCCTTCGATCACGCCCATCAACCGGTCATGCGGAATCGCCTCGAAACAGTTGGCGATGTCCGACTCAACCACCCAGCGCCTGCCCGTGAAGGACTCATCGATGAGTACCTGCAGGGCGTCGTGCGCCGATCTCTTCGGCCGGAAGCCGAAAGAACACGGAAGAAAGTCAGCCTCGAAGATCGGCTCTATAACGATCTTCAAAGCGACCTGCACGATGCGGTCGCGTACCGTCGGGACAGACAACCCACGGCGCTCACCGGGACGATGGGGCTTCGGGATGAAGACCCGCCGAGCCGGTTTCGGCCGGTAGCTTCCGTCTTTCAAGTCGCGCGCGAGGTCATCGAGCAACAGGTCGATGCCCTGCCGCTCGATCTGGGCGATGGTGATCCGGTCGATGCCCGGTGCGCCACGATTGCGGCGTACCTGAACCCACGCCCGCTCCAAGACGTCTTTGCGGTAGACCTTGTCGTGGAGCGCGTGAAAACGTCGTTCGGGGTCGGCCTTGGCCGCCCGGTAAAGCGTTCGTTGCAGTTCTCGGACGTTATCGAGCCCGGTGGTCCTAGCCAATTTGGCACTCACCCACCCTTCCCTGCACGTGACGCATGGACGAAGCAGCGGCCCTTCCCATCACCGCCGGTTGTGTTGTCCGGTCGGCTCATGCGGTACTACGGCCGCCTCCGACTCCCTCTCGGCCAGTCACCCACTTCCCGGGATCACCGGTTATAAGGCACCACGCTCCGACGGTTTCCCGCAGCCGCCGGGCCGAGGAGGGCCTCTCCAGTTCCTGCTGCCACCTTCTGAACGTTCCACGTCCTCTACGCCGAGAGGTTCTTCGGGGCAGCACTCCAGGCTCTTCACCCCTTCCATGGCCTTCGCCGTACAGACCGCGGCTCGGCTCCTCCCTGTCCGGCGCAATAGCCGGGTTTCTAACGACGCGGCAGACTTCGCTTCGATGCTGCGGACCGCTCAGTTGCGCACCTCCAAGAGGTGTTCGACGCTGGGCTTCGACCCGGCAGATCTCTCCACCAGACCGCCAGCCTGCTACCGGGCTCCCTGGCGACTACCCGGACCGGACTCACACCGG
>JAKDMK010000589.1 GCA_030452365.1 Nitrococcus sp. | reverse complement strand
GCTTCTCGTTCCATGAAACCACCTTCCCGCCGGGCCTCGAATTCGACATGTGGTACAAACACCATTACGAAGCCGTGTTCTGCTACCAGGGCGAAGGCAGCATCGTCAACCGCGACACGGGCGAGAAGCATGTCATCAAGCCGGGCACGGTCTACGCGCTCGACAAGCACGACCGGCATACGCTTAAGGCCAAAACCGAGATGAAGCTGGTCTGCGCGTTCAACCCACCGGTCACCGGCCGCGAGATCCACGACGAAGACGGTGCCTACGTCATCAACCCGGACGAGCAGTAGGTAGTCCGCATTCGGCACGCGGCGAAGCTCGGTGCCTTAGTCCACACACGGTCGGCTCGCACTATGCTCTGCGGTTGCCGAATCGACTATCATTGCCAGAATGATGGGGGATAGCACCACCAAAGCAGATCCTTCAGCGGAACTGGAGCGGCTGGGTGCCGATTTCGCGCAGGTTCTGGATAAACTGGCGCAGGCGCGCACTTTCGGTAAGTACATACACCAGCCGCGCCTGCTTGGCCTGGCCAGAAAACTGTTCGCGACGCCGGCCGGGATCGAGCTGCTCGACCGGTATGCGCCCGAGCTCGATGCGGCGGGCGTGTTTGCCGGCAGCGATTGGGATCAACCTGAGCATTTGCAGACCGGCTTGGTGCGTGAGTCCCTGTTAGGCCGCGGCATGACGCCGGCACTGGAATGCTTGAGCGAGCTGCGCATGCTCGCCATCGCCGATGGCCGCCGAGCGCACCCGCGCATGCCTGCCGAGGATGCGCATGGATTTCTCTCGGATGTATTGGCGCGCAACCTGGACCTGCTGTTTAACTCGGCCGGTGAGGAAAGCCGGTCGCAGGCGGCCGCGCGCGAACGAATACGGCTGCTGCTGGACTTCCTGCGGGCGCGCCTTGGCATGCGGGGCATTCTGAACGCGCTGGCTGCCGAAACCGAACGCGTACTGCTTCAGCGCCCGATCATAGTCGACGGAGTACACGCGATGGTACACGCGGCGGCGAATGCCGTACCGGCATCGCCGGAATGCGGCTCCGAGGAGAGCTGGCATTTCATCCGGCGCCTGATCGCGGCCAGGGACGGACCCACCGAGGCGTCGCGCGGGGCCGAGGACGCCGAGGCTTATGTGCAACAATTGGGTCAGCTCAGCGAGGACGAGCTACTCATGGAGGCGCGCAGCTTTGGGCGGAGCATACGTCGCACCGGGCTGGTCTGTCCGCTGCACGCGCATTTGTTGCATTATCTGGTCGATTACGCGCCGAGCTTGCTGCGTTATGCGCTTGGCTTGCGGCAGGTTGGCCGCGCTAGCCTGGAGGCCAACCCGGCGTTGGTCGCGGAGATGATTCGGGTGGCCGTTTGGCCTGAGACGGCGCGCTGCATCTACGGCCTGCACGGACTGCTCGAGCGCGGCATCCTGTTTTATCGGCCGGTCGCGCCCGGGCTGCGGCGCCTGCTCAAGCTGCCGTTGCTGGATACGGTTGCCAACGATCTGGTCGCCGCCAGCGGCTACGCCAACCCGCCGCCGGCCAATACGCTGCTGGTCGCCGGGACCTTGTCGGTTTTGGGGCAGCCGCGCGGGGTGGATCAGGGCCACAACCCGACCTGTCAATCGGCTCGCGCCATCAGCCTGTGGTCGCAGAACGATGTCGGTTATCTGCTCGCGTTGATTGCCCACGCCGCGCGCTACGGCGACGTGGTGATGCATTTCGAGGGCGAGGAGCTGCACTCCCGCGCGCTTGCCCCGGGTCTGGCGCCCGAGCTGCATACCGAGCTCGACCCGGTATCGCTGTTGCTGACACCGCATATCGATCGTATCTACATGGAAATGAGCCGCCGGACCGTAGGCCGCGGCGAAGATGGGCACCGCTGGGTCAACCCCG
>JAKDMK010000588.1 GCA_030452365.1 Nitrococcus sp. | reverse complement strand
GCAGATGCCGATGGATCATGCCTGCAGGCGTGTCGGACACGGGGTGGGCTCGCACGCGCCGCAGGCGCAGCTCACCGCCGCGCAGCCGCGCAATAGAGAGTTCGTCGTCCTGGTGCAGGTCGAGTGCCCGCATCACCCCTTGCGGAATAATGACCCCGTGGCTGTTGCCCACGCGGCGAATCTTCATGCGCGTCATGGCGGTAATCCCCTCTCGTTAGTGCGCGTTACAACAAGTCATAACATAAAGGCGTAATGACACATTTGTCCCACGCGAATGTGGAGAGTGAGGAGGCCCTTGTGGTTGCGAGTACAACGTCAGTATGCGCATAATCTACCTATACTAACCGGCGCCGATGGATAGTGAGATGTCGCTGACCCGGAATGAACAGCCCAGCGCCCTCGTGCGCAAGCAGTATTACGTGTCCCGGGCGCACGTGGCGAAGCTAGAACGGCTGGCCCGGCGAGCCGGGCCCGGCGTCACGGCCGCGGATGTAGTGCGTCGCTCCATCGATGCCTACGATCCTGATCGCGACGAACCGTCGGACGACGAGCTGGGGGCGGCGCTGCGGGCGGCCAGCGAAGCGGTGGATCGGACCATCGGCCGCGTCCGGGAGGTGCGCGAGCGCGTCCGGCAGGCACGGGCCGATGAGGTTGACCGCGAGACCGTCCTGCGCGAGGTGCACGCATGGGCCGAGTCCAGCCCAGCCGAGTTCGAGCGGCTGGTCGAGCTGTTCCGCGCACGGCGGTAACCGGAGGCGCTATGGGAGCGGGAAAGGATCTCATGGACTTCGCCCGGCGCGTGCTACGGCTGACGGAGGAAGTGGAGGCGCTGAGTGAGGACTTTGCGGAGCTGCAGTCCGAGAGCCGGGATCACGAGCGCCGGCTCATTCGCATTGAAACGGTGATGGAGCTCGCGCAGCAGGGGCGGCTCAGGCCCCCGGATCGCTGACATGGATCGTGCAGGAGCAGGCTGAAACGCGGTGTCCCCCGACCTCCCCGACGACTTCGAAGCGCGCTGGCGTCACCGGTTCGAGCGCTTCGGCCGCACCTTCGACTCTGAGGCGCAGATCGCGGGCTGGTCGTCGAACGGCGCATTCGATGGCACGCTCTGCTTCGGGGTAACCCAGGCGCTGTCGGATTCCGTCGCTCTGGTGCGCGAATTGGTGCGGGTGGCCAGGCTCGCGGTAGAGGTCTGGGTGGATGGCCGCAATGGCCTGTGCCTGCCGGATCTGGCCCGACGCCTTGTCGGTCCACGCGGCTTCGCCTGGGGTTCGCGCGCACGCTGCACTTCGTCCAGCACCACCTGCCCTACTAGCTCTGCGATGAAGCCTTCCGGGTCGGCGGTTGCGACCGAGCGTACCGCCATTGTATCCAGTGAAAGGTGGTCCGCCGGGTATCCCGAATTCGCCAACGCCTGTACGAGCGTGCTCTTGCCAGTCTGCCGTGCGCCTTGCAGAAAGACGATGGGGGTGTCGCTGAGCGATTCGAGGATCCACTAGCTAGGTGACGGGGGTAAATGGTCGGAAATTAACCATCGCATGGATGAAAATCAACCACGGTATGGTGAATTTTCAGACATGCTACGGACGAGTATGCCGAGACCGCGCCGGCTCGAGCTCGTCGCCGGACGCACTTGGCGCAGACTCCTTTGCGGGATGGTTCGCGCGCCACGCCATGGTTGCCGATAAGCTCGTACAATTGCGGATGCCGCCCGCGTGGATCATACACGAAGGCCATCGCTCGGTGTCGCAGCACGCTTTGCTTCCCGACCTGTACGCCGCGCCAGGGCGGCGCGCACCCGCCGCGCTGCGGGCAACAGACGTCTGTTCAACAGCTTGAGCGCCCGAGCACGTGGGTGCGGCGAGTAGGCGGTCAAGCGCTGCAATAGCGGGCCGCCG
>JAKDMK010000156.1 GCA_030452365.1 Nitrococcus sp. | reverse complement strand
GGACTGGGACAGCTTCAACGCCAATTTCTTCGTGATCGGCACGCGCTCGCTGCTGGCGGATTTCCCGACCACCTGGATCACCAGCTTTCGCCTGCCACCGGGGCGCGAGTCGGTGATGGCCGAGTTGGTGCGACGCTACCCCAGCGTAACGGTGATCGATGTGGGCAGCATCCTGCGCGTCATGCGCACCATCATCGACCAGGGCAGCCGGGTGGTGGAGCTGATGGCGGCGCTGACCCTCGTCGCCGGCGTGGTGGTGCTGCTGGCGGCGCTACAAATCACCGGCGCGGAGCGGCGTTTCGAGACCTCGCTGCTGCGGGCGCTGGGCGCGACTCGGCGGCGCGTGCGCACCCTGCTGCGCGCCGAGCTGGCGCTGATCGGCGCCAGCGCCGGCCTGCTTGCAGGAGGGGTGGCGACCTTGGCCGGCACAGTTATCGCCGACGGCCTATTCGATCTCGATTACCCGGTGCAGCCGTTGGCGATCTTGGGCGGGGGTGTGGTCGGGCTCGTCGTAGTCTTGCTGGCCGGCGATTGGGGCGCCCGGCGATATTACCGGGCCTCGCCCATGCGCTTGTTGCGGGAGGGAGAGAGTTAGCGCTCTTGCACATCGAACCCGTGCAAATACGCATCCCAATCATGACTCGGATCTCCGAGAACGAGAAAATCCGGGTTCAGCAACGAATCCTTGCTGTTATACGTAAGCGCTGAGAGGTCGACCCGGGTTACCCGGCCGCCGGCAGCTTCCACCACGCATTGGGCGGCCGCCGTATCCCACTCCGAGGTCGGGCCAAAGCGCGGGTAGAGATCCGCCTTGCCTTCCGCCACCAAGCAGAACTTAAGCGAGCTGCCCACCGACAGGGTCTCATGGGGCGGGAGGCGATCGAGTAGCCGGTCTACGGCCGCGCCGCGATGCGATCGGCTGACCACCACCAGCAGCGGGCCGTTCGCTAGCCTGCGCGTGTGAATCGGCGTGCGCACCCTGTCAATGATACGCAAGGCCCCATGTTCGCGGTCGCCGAGGTAGGTGGTCTTGCGCACCGGGGCGTGGACGATGCCGAGCACAGGCTGGCCTCGTTCCACCAACGCAATATTGACCGTGAACTCGCCGTTTTTCTTGACGAACTCCTTGGTGCCGTCTAGCGGATCCACCAGCCAGTAACGTGGCCATTGCCGGCGGGCGTCGTAGCTCGGCAGGCCGCCTTCCTCGGATAATACCGGCAGCGTCGGCGTCAGCTCCCGAAGCCGGGCGAGGATATGGTCATGGGAGGCGCGATCAGCCTCGGTTAAAGGTGACTTGTCCGTCTTCGTCTGCACCGCGAAGTCCCGCTGATAAACCCGCATGATGCGTTCGCCGGCTTCCTCGGCCAGGGCAACGAGGGGTTCGATCAATGGCCCGTGGTTCTCGACATCCATGGTGTTCAGATCTCCAGATGTTCCCGGACTATGAAAAGAGCGGCGATGGATCGCGCCTCCGTCAACTCTTCGCAGGCCAGCAGGCCTTGCAGGTCGGACAAAGGCCAGGGTACTACCTCGAGCGCTTCCGGTTCATCGCCCTCGAGGTACGCCGGATAGAGCTCTTCGGCCAGTACCAACTGCGTCTGATGCGAGAGATAGCCGGGCGCGAGCGTCACCCGCCGCAACAGGGTCAGCCGCCGCGCCGCATAGCCTACTTCCTCACGCAGCTCACGCGCGGCCGCTGCGAGCGGCTCCTCGCCGTGCTCAACCCGGCCCTTGGGCAATCCGAGCTCGTAGCGATCCGTCCCAGCGGCGTATTCGCGCACCAGAAGCACCGTGTCATCATCGAGGACGGGCACGATCAGTACCGCGCCGGCCGAACCGGTGCCCGGTGTGAGCCGCTCATACTCGACTTCGACCCCATTGGCGAAGCGCAAGCTCACCGCCTCGACCTGAAACAGGCGGGAGCGTGCGACGACGCGCCGCTGTAGAGTTTTCGGTTTGTGTGGCACGCCTGAGCTCCAGCCTGCGACTCGGCTATTGTACACGCGCTAATAGTGTTGACAGGAACTGTGGACCTCGCTAAAGTTCCCAAATAGTACGCGCAGTCAGCCCAGCGTGTCCCCGAAGCCCCCGCTACAGCCAGTCGCTCTCGCCTCAAGTCGAGAATATAGAGAACACTCAACCCTCTCCCAACGGCAGCATTCTGGAGGTTATAAACCGTGAGCGGAAATATCGTCCACGCCTCGGACGAGACCTTCGAACAAGAAGTGTTGAAGGCCGCTGAGCCTGTCCTAGTGGATTACTGGGCCGAATGGTGTGGTCCGTGCAAAATGATCGCTCCCATTCTCGAAGAGGTGGCCGAGGCGTACGCGGGCAAGCTGAAGGTGACCAAACTGAATATCGATGACAACCCGGAGACGCCTCCGAAGTACGGTATTCGGGGTATCCCGACATTGATGCTGTTCAAGAACGGCGCGGTTGAGGCAACCAAAGTAGGCGCGCTTTCGAAGTCCCAGCTCACGGCGTTCCTCGACAGCAACCTCTGATTCCGCTAGGGCGGCCTATCTGGGTCGCTCTCTTCGTTCCAGAATAACTGAATCCGTTCACGAATTTGCCGCGGGAGTGGGGTATACCCACCGTGATTGCGGCCGCTAAATCCATAAGGCGCTGCAACGCGCCAAGAGACCGGCGCAAAGAGCCGGGACCCCCTACGCAAGGCTTAGACCTACCCAACCATCCATGAAGCACTAAATGATGAATCTCACGGAACTTAAGCAGAAACCCGCCGCTGAACTCGTGGAGATTGCCCAATCACTCGGAATCGAGGGGATGGCGCGGTCGCGCAAGCAGGATGTCATCTTCTCTATCCTCAAGGCGCAAGCAAAGAAAGGTGAAGATATCTGGGGCGACGGGGTTCTGGAAATTCTCCAGGACGGCTTTGGCTTCCTGCGCTCTGCCGACAGCTCCTACATGGCCGGGCCGGACGATATCTATGTCTCCCCCAGTCAGATTCGGCGCTTCAGCTTGCGTACCGGCGACACGGTGGCAGGAAAGATTCGCCCCCCGAAGGAAGGTGAACGCTACTTCGCGCTGCTGAAGGTCAACGAAATCAACTTCGAGAAGCCGGAGACGGCGCGCCACAAGGTCCTGTTCGAAAACCTAACGCCTTTGTTCGCCAAGGTTCGGCTCAAGATGGAGCGCGGCAACGGCAGCACCGAAGACCTCACGGCGCGGATCATCGATCTGGTCGCGCCCATAGGCAAGGGGCAACGCGGCCTCATCGTCTCGCCGCCGAAGGCGGGCAAGACGATGATGTTGCAGAACATCGCCCAGTCGATCACGTCCAACTACCCTGAGTGCTACGTGATCGTTCTGCTCATTGACGAGCGCCCCGAGGAGGTCACGGAGATGCAGCGCTCGGTTCGCGGCGAGGTGATCTCATCGACCTTCGACGAGCCTGCCAGCCGGCACGTGCAGGTCGCCGAGATGGTGATTGAAAAAGCCAAGCGCCTGGTCGAGCACAAGCAGGATGTCGTGATCCTGCTCGATTCCATTACCCGCCTGGCACGAGCCTACAACACGGTCGTGCCTTCATCGGGTAAAGTGCTCACCGGCGGCGTGGATGCCAACGCACTGCATCGGCCGAAACGATTCTTTGGAGCGGCGCGCAACATAGAGGAAGGCGGATCGCTAACCATCCTCGCGACCGCGCTGGTGGAAACGGGCTCCCGCATGGACGATGTCATCTACGAGGAGTTCAAGGGCACCGGCAACATGGAACTCCACCTGGATCGGCGCATCTCGGAGAAGCGCATCTATCCATCGATCAACATCAATCGCTCCGGCACCCGGCGTGAAGAGCTGCTCATGGGCGCTGACGAGTTGCAGAAGGCCTGGATTCTACGCAAGCTGCTGCATCCGATGGACGAACTGGCAGCGGTCGAGTTCCTTCTAGATAAGCTCAAGGACACCAAAACAAATCAGGAATTCTTTGAGTACATGAAGCGCTGACGCGTTGGCCCAGATTCTTCGCGCCCTAAGGCGCCCCATCCAGAACTCCTGGCGTACGGGTGAATTTCGCCGCCTGCACCTCTTGCCGTGTCGATGCGGCACTGTCGGCTATGGTTCCCTTGCATGCACCCTACCCTTCTTAGGCTCGGCTCGCTCCCTTTGCAGCTCGTCGGTCTGAGGCGGAGTCTCGTTCGCGTTATAATGCTAATTCCTTTAGCTCGAGGAGCTCGGCAGCGCCGAGGCTCGACACCCGCGGCACGACCATGAAGACTCACGATTCAGCTTCTGGCTTATCTCAGCTCCGATATCTTGAGCGTATGGGCATCGACGTGTGGGTTCGGCGCCAGCGCGGCACTGCCGAGCAAGCGCTCGCCGATGATGAGAGCAGCCGGCCGGGCTCGACCGAACGGTCCGTTGCACCGTCCATGGCGCAAGAGTGCGCGACGGCTGAGATCGCGGGCCTGGCTTGGGAGGCATTGCGCGAGCGTGTACTGCATTGCGAGCGTTGCGGACTGCACCAAAGCCGAACCCAGGGGGTGTTCGGCGTCGGCAACCCGCAGGCGCAATTGATGTTGGTTGGTGAGGCACCCGGTGCCGAGGAGGATCGCAGGGGCGAGCCCTTCGTCGGCCGCGCCGGTAAGCTGCTCGATGAAATGCTGCGCGCAATCGGCCTTGCACGCGAGACGGTCTACATCACCAATGTGCTGAAATCACGCCCTCCGAACAACCGTGATCCACGCCCGGACGAGGTGGCCGCCTGTGAGCCTTATCTGTGGCGTCAGCTGGAGCTGGTCTCACCGCGCTTGATCCTCACCCTCGGCCGGATTGCGGCACAAAATTTGCTCAAGACCACCCAGTCGCTAGGTCGCCTGCGGGGCGAATGGCATTGCTATGGCCCGCGCTCGACGCCGTTACGAGTCACCTACCACCCGGCCTATTTGCTGCGTAGCCCTGCGGATAAATCCAAGGCCTGGAAAGACCTCAAGCATATCCGTGAGCGCCTGCGCGATAAGAACCCACTGCGGCCATTGGAGTCGCCCCGTGAGCGCTGAGCCCTGCGAATTTCTCTCCCTGATCCGGCCGATGCACGAGGGCGACCTCGGCGAGATTGCCGCCATCGAACACGCCGCCTACGAATTTCCCTGGACTCGCGGCATCTTCAGAGACTGCCTGCGCGTGGGCTACGATTGCTGTGTACACCTTTGCGCCAATCGGATCGTGGGTTATGTGGTGCTGCGCTGCGGCGCCGGCGAAGCCCATATACTCAATATCGCGGTCGGCCCGCAATGGCACAACCGAGGCTTCGGCAGAAGTCTGTTGCAGCGCACGCTGCGGCAGGCGACGCGGTTTGGCGCAAAGGCGATATTTCTGGAAGTACGCCCGTCAAACACCGCGGCCGTGCACCTCTACGGCAGCGTTGGTTTTCACATCGTGGGGCGGCGGCGCAATTACTATCCGAGCCAGCAAGGCCGGGAAGATGCGTTGGTCCTGCGCTTCGATCTTGAAACGCCCGCTATCGATTGAGCCGGGCCATGACGCATGAGAAGTCGCCGGCGCTGCCTGCCCGAGGCGTGCGCGCTGGCATGGACGGCTCGGCGCTATTACTACGACCGACTACCGGGTTTTCACTGTGGTTACTGGATCGACCGGAGGCCGGAACAGCGGGGCATCCGTTTCATCAGTGGTGAAGGCGCAGGTGGTGATCGAATCTGTCCCGTCGAAGCCGTCGTCCTGAATAATGGCGACAGGGCGCAGCTTGCCCGTATAATCTTTGCCGCCTGAAACGGTCCAGATATCGCCTCGCTTCATTCATTGCCCCAATCCGAGACCGCATCAATGAACGCCTGATCCTCACCGGCACGGGCGCTGGCAGCGACGGCTAGCGACTGGCGATGCGCCTCTGCTTTGAAGGCGGGTGCGCGCACGTCCGGCACCCAGATTTGGATCGGGCGCAAACCCTGACGGCGCAAGCGCTCACGGTGCTCGCGCACCTTCTCGCGCGAAGACTTGGACTGCGCTCCGGCAACCATAATTTATCCTCCTGCGTCCATTACATGTAACCGATCATGCGCAAGGGCCTTTGCCTAGTCGCCGCTCAATCTCATGTGTCGTTGGACAAGGCTGCCCCCGATGCACCGCAACGCCGTAGGAGCGGGCTCTCCCCGCGAACGTCACGCCCCCGTGCTTCCCCCAC
>JAKDMK010000587.1 GCA_030452365.1 Nitrococcus sp. | reverse complement strand
GGCGTGCAGCTCGGCTTCTACGGCAAGTTGCCGAGTCACGGCGATTTCGTGCGGCGCCGCATCGGCCACCAGTTCTTGAGCCGCTGGGACCGCTGGCTGCAAGAAATGGTTACCGCGACGCGCCAAGTGCTCGGTGAGCAATGGCTCCAGACCTACCTGACCAGCCCGGTTTGGCGTTTCAGCCTGAGCCCCGGTATCTGCGGCGACCAAGGCCACGCCGGTATCCTCATGCCGAGCGTCGATTCCGTCGGCCGGTATTTCCCACTCACCTTGGCGACGACCCTGCCGGACGGGGTCAGCGCGCTCAACCTAGCGGTGGAGGAGTCGCCGTGGTTCGCCCGGCTGGAGCAGCTCGCGCTCTCCGTGCTGCACCAGAAGGAGGGCTTCAATCTTGACGAGTTCGATCTGCGGGTGGAAGCGCTCGGGTGGGATTTGCGCCCGCGCATCAACCTCGCCGGGCTGCCGGGACTGGCGGCGTCGAGCGAGTGTCCACAGTGTCATGACATCGGTGATCTGGAAGAGCTGCCATTTTCCATGCTGGCGCTGCTCGATGCGTGCTTTGCCGCCCGCAACAGCGGCGGCTACAGCCTTTGGTGGACGGACGGCTCCGAGCATGTGGCACCGTGCTGGTGGGTCTGTCCCGGCTTGCCCGAACCGGCGCTATTCACAGCCGCGCTGGATGGCGAATGGTCGCGGCATGGCTGGCATAGTGAACGCATCCGCTGGTCTGCTGCGGCCAAGCCCGCCGAGGCCGCGACGACGCTAGCGCCGCTGGCCTTCCGCTCCGGCTCGAAGACCCATCCTGGACATGTGCGGACAGTAAACGAGGACTCCTGCCTGGAGATGGGCGAGCGGGGTGTCTGGGCCGTTGCGGACGGTGTCGGGGGTTTTGCAGCCGGTGCGGCTGCCAGTGGTATGGTTGTCAACGCGTTAAGCGCAATCGATGGGGGTGGCGATCTACAGGATCGGGTCAACCAAGTTTGCGAGACCCTATCGCGTGTGAACCGGCATCTGGTGCACATGGCTGAGCGGCCGGTAGACGCGCGCCAAAGCGCGAGCACGGTGGCCGTGCTCGTGGCTGGTGGCACCGGCTGCTGCTACGTCTGGGGGGGTGATAGCCGGATCTACCGCCTGCGCGACCGCCGCCTATCACAGTGCACCCGTGATCACAGCGTGGTGCAGGACATGGTGGACGCGGGCGAAATCCCCGCGCAGCGCGCGCGCGATCATCCGCACGGGAACGTGATCACCCGTGCCGTCGGTGCCGGCGCGGAGCTGCAAATCGATGTGGAGTATGCTGATCTATTGCCCGGTGACCGGTTCCTGCTCTGCTCAGACGGTGTGCATGGCGGTGTGACCGACGCCGAACTGGAGCAGATACTGGTTGATGGTGATTGCGACGATGCCTGCCGGCGCATTCTCGATCTGGTGCTTTCCAGGGAAGCCCGTGACAATGCCACGGCGGTGGTCGTCGACGTGATCGAGGCGCTTCAGGGCCGCTAAGGGATGAGGGAGGGCCCTGACCACCGATCCGCGTGCCGGAGCCTGTCGACCCACTGTGTCTTGTTTCCTCGGAGGCGGATCAGACCCGACTGACCTCGGCTGGATCCGAGACGGGGCTACCCTCAAACGCCACATACATCGCCGATAGCGCTTCGCCTATGGCTAGTCGCAACCGGGTCAGGTGCGCAAGGGCGGGAGCATTGCGCATGTTGGGGCAAACGTTGGGGTTCGCAAGCTCACCCCAACCGACCGATCTGGGGACTAGGCACCGGTCGAGTCGATGGCCCCCGGGGGTCGCCTGTGCATTGTGAAGCCGGGGGCGTTCTGCTACCTTAAAAAGCCGTTTTGGGCCCCGCATTGCCATTTCCGATCCTGGTTGCAAAAGCACCTCTATGACGCGA
>JAKDMK010000586.1 GCA_030452365.1 Nitrococcus sp. | reverse complement strand
CGGAAGGCTGGCGTGCCGGCGAGATCCCGGCATGGCTGCAACAGCTCGGGCGGCGACGGCTGGAACCGGTGTGCGCGTTGCGGGTGCCTTCGGCGGGTGGAGGCTCGTTTAGCGGTAACTTGTTGGTGAAACGTTTGTTACGCCATGGGGGACGGCATTGTTCAATGCCGTCGGTGAGAATTTCCGGTTAGCGGTCCAGAGGCGTTTGGTTGCCAGACGATTATGTGCTACATTTTTTGTGATTGTGGCACACTTCTGAGCCCAAGTTATGAAAACGCTGTCAATACGAGAAATGCGCAGTCGACTTGGATGTCTGGAAACGCTGGTGATGGAGTCTGGCGAGATCCTTATTACTCGGCGCGGAAAACCTATTGCACGGCTGCTGCCCATCGCCGGCCGCAGGCCGAAACCGGACCATGCCGACCTACGTAAAACGATGCCACGCCTGACGACTCCAAGCGAGGTTTTGATCAACGCGGACCGCGATGAGCGTTGATGCTGGCTTATCTGGACACCAGCGCGCTGGCGAAATGGTATCTCAACGAACCGCGTTCGGAAGATTTTAGCGCCTGGGTTTGCCACCAGCAGAATACGCATATCAGTAGCTTGACGGCGTTGGAATTCCGCTGCCTGGTGGCGCGGAGAAAGCGGCGGGGGGATATCTCGTCAGAGCTGGAGCAACGGCTTTTTGCGGTCTTCAGAGCGGATGTCCAGGTAGGTCACTTGATCCAACACCCTGTGGAGAACCGTGACGTAGTCGATGCGGTTGTGCTTCTGGAACACGTGTTCCCGACAGCGCTACGCACGTTGGATGCTATTCATCTGCGTATCGCGGTGCGCATCGGCGCGGCGGCGTTGGCAACCGCCGATAACATCATGGCAGCCGCTGCAAACGCGCTCGGCATGCAAGTCTTCAACTTCGCGAACTGACCTACACTGCTAAGTACTCCGGAGTCGGGATTCGGGACTGGCAAGGTGATCCGCGAATAATACTCACGACGCAAATGGGTGCTCCAGGTGCTCTGTGCCCGCGGCGGTTTAAGCTTTTTTGCATTCCGCCGCCCGGCAGTTAGAAGCCGCCGCCGGAGCGGCTCCGATCAGTGCGCGGCGGAGCGTTCTGCTGGTGTCACCGACAGGCGCAGGCCCATCGCGCGCAGCAGCGCGGCGAGTGTATCCAGGCGCGGGTTGCCCTTGGCGGACAAGGTGCGGTAAAGCGTCTCGCGTGAAAGGCCAGTGCGCCCGGCAATCACCGCAATGCCGCCAACGGAATGACTCCGCCTATAACGAAGGCCGGCATCGATGCCAGGGCGGCATGCCATGGGTTGGTGAGCCCTTTGGGATCGATCCCCAGTTCGAGCCGGGCGTGAGCGGTGAGTGGATCTCTCTCTGTCAGCTGTATGGCCACCTGATACGCCAGAGTCCGGTCAATGCCCTGGGCCTGAATAAGTTGGGTGAGCTGTTCAAGCTCGGACGCTGGATCCTCGGTCAGCTGCGCTCGTTCCTGTTCCAGCTCCGCCCGTTGCGAGTCCCTTTGGCTGGAAACCGCCACAAACTCACCAACAGCCATGGACATCGCTCCAGCAACCACCGCCGCTACACCCGCGGCCAGTAGGGCTGCGTCGCTCACCGCCGCGCCCGCCGCACCGATCACCATGGCGGCCGTGGAGACAATGCCGTCGTTGGCACCCATTACCCCCGCCCGTAACCAATTGAGCTTGTCCGCGATGCCGTATGCTTCGCCCTTCGTCGACGCCCCGCTCAGCAGTGTTCGGCGCGCTCATTTGTACTTCCCCGAAGGTACGCTCTCAGCGCTTTTTTGGTGCGGTGACATGCCGCCGGGCAATGGGTGTGCCCGTAATGGTGCTCAGCGGCATGTCCATGGCTGGAGGTGCTGTCGAATAGCCCA
>JAKDMK010000155.1 GCA_030452365.1 Nitrococcus sp. | reverse complement strand
CGGGACGTGAGGTAATTATATTTATTACGGCGTACGTGAGTTTGGCATGAGCGCGGTGATGAACGGATTATCGCTGCATGGCGGCATCATCCCCTACGGCGCCACTTTCCTCATGTTTTCGGAATATGCCCGCAATGCCTTGCGCATGGCGGCGCTAATGAAAATCCGCAACCTGTTCGTGTTTACGCACGACTCGATCGGCTTGGGCGAAGACGGTCCGACGCATCAGCCGGTAGAACAGGCGGCAACGTTACGTTATATTCCCAACATGGACGTATGGCGGCCCTGCGATACGGTCGAGTCGACCGTGGCCTGGGCGCGTGCAATCGAACGCATGGATGGCCCCTCGATTTTGATTTTCAGCCGCCAGAATCTGCCGTTTCAGAAACGCGACGCCGCCGCCATCAAGCTGATCGACAAGGGCGGTTATATCCTGTCGGAGGCCGCGGGCGGCAAACCCCAGGCAATTATTATCGCTACAGGCGCTGAAGTCGGGTTGGCGATGCTCACACAAAAGGCGTTAGCGGAAAACGGCGTCCACGTGCGCGTGGTCTCGATGCCCTGCACAAACCTGTTTGACCGCCAGGATTCCGCCTATAAGGATAGCGTATTGCCGAAGGGCATAGGACGCGTGGCGGTGGAGGCCGGCGTCACCGACTACTGGCGCAAATATGTGGGACTCGAAGGCGCGGTGGTTGGCATGGATACGTTTGGCGAATCGGCGCCCGCCAACGATCTGTTCAAGCACTTTGGCTTCACCGTCGAGCGAGTCGTCGCTGAGGTGGACGCGTTGCTACCCGAGTAACCGGGTGATTAGGGCCTGTTGGCACTCACCCACGGCGTCGTGGGTGAGTGTCAACAGGCCCTCGCGCCGCGAGATAAACGGCAAGCGCGGCCGGGTCGCCGCGGCGAACAATTTCTTTGCAGCCTATTTCATGAGTATCGATCCCGTTCCGAGACATCCTTAGGAGTTTCGGCTATTTAGGAGGAAAAAGAGATGGCCCTAATTACCTTGAGACAGCTGCTTGATCACGCCGCTGACCACGGTTATGGAGTTCCGGCATTCAATGTCAATAACATGGAGCAGGTGCACTCGATCATGGAGGCTGCGGACAAGGCAGACAGCCCCGTGATTATGCAGGCCTCGGCCGGCGCCAGGAAATATGCCGGCGCATCCTTCCTGCGCTACCTCTTCGACGGGGCGGTTCAGCAATGGCCTCATATACCGATTGTGATGCATCAGGACCATGGTGCCTCCGCGGCTGTGTGCTTGCAATCCGTTCAGCTCGGGTTCACCTCGGTGATGATGGACGGCTCACTGAAGGAGGATATGAAGACCCCTGCCGATTATGAATACAACGTAGATGTGACTCGTAGCGTAACGCAGATGGCGCATGCGGGTGGCGTCTCCGTGGAGGGCGAGCTCGGCTGTCTCGGCTCGCTCGAGACCGGTATCGCCGGCAAGGAGGATGGGGTCGGCGCCGAAGGCAAGTTGACCCGGGAGCAGTTACTCACCGATCCTGATCAAGCCGCTGACTTCGTGGCCAAGACCAATGTGGATGCATTAGCGATTGCTATTGGCACCTCGCATGGCGCCTACAAGTTCACCCGCCCGCCCACCGGTGAGATCCTCGCCATCGATCGGGTCAAGGCGATCAATTCCCGGATTCCGAACACCCACCTGGTAATGCACGGCTCATCCTCGGTGCCGCAGGAGTGGTTGGAGGTGATCAATACGTACGGCGGTGATATGGGGACGACCTACGGCGTACCCGTTGAAGAGATTGCCGAGGGCATTCGCCACGGGGTGCGCAAGGTGAACATCGACACCGACTTGCGCATGGCCTCTACGGGAGCTATTCGGAAGTTCCTGGTGGAAAATCCTGCAGAATTCGACCCGCGCAAGTTTCTCACGGCCTCGACTAAGGCAATGCAGGAGATCTGTCAGGCACGTTTCGAGGCCTTTGGCTGTGCCGGCCAGGCGGCGAAAATCAAGCCAGTTGGCCTGGAGGCGATGGCGCAGCGATACGCAAGTCGCGGCTGAGCTCGCAGGCCGGGCTGACGAGCGCCTCCTTCCGGAGCGGGAGAGCGGTACCCGCAGGGGTAATTTTAATGTCCAAGCAACATCCTATTTTCGCTATTACCGGCTCCTCCGGAGCCGGCACCTCCACAGTGCGGGGGGCGATGGAGCACATCTTTCGGCGTGACGGTTTTAATGCCGCGGTTATCGAGGGAGACAGCTTCCATCGTTATGACCGTTCCGAGATGCGGCGTCAGCTCGATCTGGCGCGTGAAGAGGGACGCAACCTGAGCCACTTCGGCCCGGATGGAAATGTTTTTGAAGACCTCCAAGCGCTGTTCCGGGAATACGGTGAGCATGGCACCGGAAAGCGCCGCTTCTACCTGCACAATGCGGAGGAGGCTGCGCCCTTCAAGCAGGAGCCGGGCACATTCACGCCCTGGGAGGCGCTACCTGCCGATACGGACCTGCTCTTCTACGAGGGGCTACACGGCGGCGTGGTTACGGGCGATATCAATGTCGCCCAGCACGTGGACTTGTTGGTCGGCGTGGTGCCGATCGTCAACTTGGAATGGATCCAAAAGATTCATCGCGATACCTCGGTGCGGGGCTATAGTCCGGAAGCGGTCACCGATACCATCCTGCGGCGCCTGCCCGATTATGTGCATTACATTACGCCACAGTTTTCTCGCACGGATATTAATTTCCAGCGCGTGCCGACCGTGGACACCTCCAACCCGTTCATTGCGCGGGATATCCCGACGTTGGACGAGAGCTTCGTGGTGATTCGTTTCCGCGAGCCGCGTAAGACGCAGGTGGATTTCCCTTATTTGCTCAACATGATCCACAATTCTTTCATGTCGCGGCGCAACAGCATCGTTATTCCCGGTGGCAGGATGGGGCTGGCCATGGAGCTGATCATTCAGCCTTTGGTCGAGAGGCTAGCTCAAAACGGGGCCAACCGCGCCTAGGGATTTCGTACGTTCAGAGATAACCAGGGGGATAGAGCAATGCGAGATCAAGGCACATCCCTGACTCAGTACCTCAGCGATGGGGTTCGCCAGGGCTCAGGGTTGGAGGCGGATCTTGCCACGTTGATCGGCGAGATCGCCGCGGTGTGCAAGACACTCTCCTATGCCATAAGGGCGGGGGGCCTCGAAGGGGTGCTTGGTACGGCAGGCACCGAGAATGTCCAGGGAGAGACGCAGCAGAAGCTCGATGTTTTCGCGAACGAGGCGATGCTGCATAGCCTGGAGCGCTCCGAGCATCTGGCGGGGATGGCATCGGAGGAGATGACGGATATTTATCCAGTATCGGCAGCGCGCGGGCGCTATCTATTGATCTTCGATCCCCTGGACGGTTCATCAAACATCGATGTTAATGTATCGGTGGGAACGATATTCTCGGTTCTTCGGACCCCAACAGCAGCCGCCGAGCTTTCGGTCAAGGATTTTCTGCGACCGGGCCGCGAGCAGGTGTGCGCCGGCTATGCGCTCTATGGCCCCTCCACCATGTTGGTGCTGACGACCGGCAATGGGGTCGATGCCTTCACTTTGGATCCGCGCGTAGGTGAATACATCCTGACCCATCCACGGCGCCAGATCCCGGCCGATACGCGGGAGTTCGCCATCAACATGTCCAACCAGCGGTTCTGGGATCCCCCGGTGCTGCGCTATATTCGCGAGTGCCTGGAGGGCCGCCAGGGACCGCGTGGAAAGGACTTCAACATGCGCTGGGTGGCCTCGATGGTGGCCGAGGTTCACCGTGTGCTGAGCCGCGGCGGCGTCTTCATGTATCCGTATGACTGCCGTGAACCCAAGCGCCCTGGGCGGTTACGGCTCATGTACGAGGCAAACCCCATGGCTATGATCGTCGAGCAGGCGGGCGGGGTCGCCTCGACCGGCTACGAGCGCATGCTCGACGTGCAGCCGACCGACCTGCATCAGCGTATTCCGGTGATTCTGGGCTCGCGCAGCGAGGTCGTTCAGGTGACCTCGTATCACGCGGAGACGGCTGCCGAGGTCGCCCGCTAGCGATAATGCCGCCTTACCGATCAGAGCCTGAACGATCGCCGAGCAAGGCCGATGGACGGCGCATTTCCTTCCATATCCCCATACCGCAGCGGCTTTCTCCACACCCCCGACGGACAGCAGATCCATTTCGAGGAAAGTGGTAGCCCTGCCGGTTTGCCGGTGGTCATTGTGCATGGTGGTCCGGCCTCATCGACTCAGCCGTACCGGCGACGTTTCTTCCGGCCGGCGGTTTACCGAATCATCGACTTTGATCAGCGCGGCTGCGGGCGTTCGCGGCCGCAGGGTGTGCTGCTGCGCAATACCACCGCGCATATTTTGGATGATATGGAAGCGCTGAGAGATTATCTCGGCATAGAGCGCTGGGTGGTATTCGGTGGATCCTGGGGTGCGACTGTTGCCCTATGCTACACGCAGTGTTATCCAGAGCGTGTTCGGGCCTTGCTGGTGCGCGGCAGTTTGCTGGGCCGGGCACGGGATCTGGAGTGGTTTTTCGGCGCCCGCGGTGTAGCCTCGATTCTGCCAGAGGCTTACCAGCGGTTTCTCGCGCCCCTGCCCGCCGCTTCCCGGGATCGGCCCGTGCCGGCTTACCTCGAGCTCCTTACCTCGAGCGCACAGGATATCCGCAAGGCTGCGGCTGCCGCTTGGGCGCATTGGGAGGCGAGTGTCGTAAGCTGGCCACATTATAAGGAACCGATTTGCGCGCTCGATCCGAGCCCGCGAGCGCAGGATCCGGATCGCTACGCCATCGCCGCGATGTATGCTCACAACAGTTTCTTCCTCGAGCCCGCATGCGGTGCGCTGCACGATACGCAATGTCTTTACAACGTGCCTGGGTTCATCATCCACGGTCGGCTGGATCTGGTCTGTCCGGTTGAGAATGCAGCGACGCTGCACCAGGCCTGGCCCAATGCCAAGCTAAAGGTAATCGAGGAGGCGGGGCATCTGGATATCGAGCCGCCGGTGGTCGCCGCGCTGGTAGCAGCCAGCGAGGCGATTGTGCAAGGCGCTGGCTAGCCTGTCACATTCCCCGCTTGCCAAGGAGGCCAAACCGGCGTGCGCTCCTGCAAACCGACTCGGCGGTGCGCAACGGGGCTGGGGTACCAAGGCCTGTTGGCATTCACCCACGGCGTCGCGGGTGAATGTCAACAGGCCCTAGCGAGCAAAGGCATCATCGGAATACGGCTTATGCGAGTCACACTGCGCCAGCTTAAGGTGTTCGAAGCCGTAGCACGTAATCTGAGCTACACGCGTGCCTCGGAAGAGCTGCATCTAACGCAGCCGGCGGTCTCCATTCAGATTCGCCAGCTCGAAGAGAAGATCGGTCTGCCGCTGTTCGAACAGTTCGGTAAGCGGATATTTTTAACAGAGGCTGGCCGGGAGCTACACCGCTACAGCAAGGCCATCAGCCGGCAACTGCTCGAGGCGGAAGAGGCCTTTGCCGAGATCAAGGGGCTGGGTCGGGGCAGATTGATCGTATCAGTAGCCAGTACCGTTGGTTTCTTCGCAACCCGGCTGCTGGCTAATTTCTGCCGCCTGCACGAGGGCATTACCCTGAGCCTCGAGATTACCAATCGGCAGACGTTGCTCTCGCGCCTGGAAGCCAACGAGACGGACATTGTCATCATGGGCCGTCCACCCGCGGAATCGGAGCTCGTGGGCGAGTCGTTCATGGATAACCCGCTGGTGGTGATCGCCGCAGCCGGACATCCTTTGACAAAGCGCCAGCAAATCCCGCTCGCGGAGTTGGTGAAGGAGCCATTCGTCGTCCGGGAAAGTGCCTCGGGTACGCGCCGGGCGATGGAGAAATATTTCGCCGAACAGAAGATCGCGCTGCGTACGACGATGCAGATGACGAGCAACGAGGCGATCAAGTGGGCTGTGATGGCCGGGCTTGGCCTGGGGATCGTCTCGGTGCACACGCTAGAGCTCGAGCTGGCCGGGGGACAGCTCGCCATTTTGGATGTGAAATCATTACCGATCGTGCGGCAATGGTATGTCGTCCATCGGCAGGGCAAACGGCTATCGCCCATTGCCAGAGCATTCAAGCACTATGTATTGGAACAGGCTGCGCGGGTGTGGGAGTCGGACTACGGAACGGGCCGCGGTTCGGCGGGG
>JAKDMK010000585.1 GCA_030452365.1 Nitrococcus sp. | reverse complement strand
ATGTTCAAGACCAAAGACGAGCAAAAGAATAAAAGGGGGCAAGCATGAACACCGTCGTGCAGTTGTGCTACTTCGCGGCTGCCGTTTTGTTCATCCTCGGATTAAAAGGCATGAGCTCACCCAGGACTGCCCGCAAGGGCATCGTCTGGGCCGGCGTCGGTATGGTGATCGCCACCTTGGCGACCTTCTTCCACCCCGATTTGCACGACGCGGTCAACTACCTACTCATTATCATTGCCATCGCCATCAGCGGTGCGCTCGCCTGGTGGTCCGGCAAACGCGTGCCGATGACCGATATGCCGCAGATGGTGGCGCTCTATAACGGCATGGGTGGCGGTGCCGCCGCGGCGATCGGAGCCGTTGAGCTGCTCAAGGCCGTGAGCCGGATCGGAGCCGATCTGCCCATGCAGGCCCAACAGCTCGCCGCAGCGGGTTTGAGCATCGAGCAGGCACGCCAGCTTGCCGAGGGCCGTGGCTATGTCGGCGCCATACTCGGGGCCGACCACGCCGCACTCGGCATAGCCGGTGCGCTCATCGGCAGCGTCGCGTTCTCGGGCTCGCTGGTTGCCTGGGCCAAGCTGGACGGGCGCTTGCATCGCAACCGACTGCTGCCGGCTCAGCAGCTCATTAACCTCGGCGTGTTCGCCGCGGCCGTGCTGTTTGGCATTCTTAGCTACTACACCGACGGGCTCGCGGTAATCATCATCTTCTTCGCGCTCGCGCTGGTCTTTGGCGTATTTATGGCCGTCCCCATCGGCGGGGCGGATATGCCGGTGGTGATCTCATTATTCAACGCCCTGACGGGCCTTGCCGTTGGCTTTGAGGGCTATTTGCTCGGCAATCCGGCCATGATCATTGCCGGCACGGTCGTGGGCGCCGCCGGCAGCCTGCTCACGCAGTTGATGGCGAAAGCGATGAACCGGCCCTTGACCAATGTGCTGTTCAGCGGCTTCGGTACCACTGCGGTAAGCGAGAGCAGCGGCCCGGAGGGCGAGATGAAGGCAATCCAAGCCGAGGATGCCGCCATCATGATGGGCTACGCCAACCAAGTCATTATCGCACCCGGCTACGGCATGGCGGTTGCGCAAGCCCAGCACAAGGTCTGGGAGCTGGCGGAGCTGCTGCAGGAACGCGATATCCCGGTCAAGTTTGCCATCCATCCGGTGGCGGGGCGCATGCCCGGGCATATGAATGTCCTGCTGGCCGAGGCCGGAGTGCCCTACGATCTGATCCATGACATGGAAGAGATCAACGCCGAGTTCAATCGCACCGACGTGGTCGTGGTGATCGGCGCCAACGACGTGGTCAATCCGGCGGCCAAGGACGACCCCGCGAGCCCCATCTACGGCATGCCGATCCTGAATGTGGCCGAGGCGAACAATGTGATCGTCATCAAACGCGGCAAAGGCAAGGGTTTCTCCGGAGTGGAGAATCATCTGTTCTTTGCCGACAACTGCCACATGCTCTTCAATGACGGTCAGAAGGCCGCCGGCGAGCTGATCCAAGTGCTAAAGCGCCTCTAAGGCACCGGCTTTAGGCGCCGGACAGGCGGCCGCTCTCGAGTTGTTGACCTTGTTCGCATTAGCTCGCTAGAATCCTATCCATGGACAAACCAATTGCGCTGCTTCGACTGCGACTGACCGACCCGGCCTCCTGATCGGAGCGCCGGGCGTTTTCGTTTCGCAAGTCCCAGCTCGATTATTTGGTATTGTTCCATGCGCCACATTCCTGCCGCTTATTCCCCGACAGCAAGCTGTTTGCTTCCGCGCTATTCACCGGTTTTCTGCGCCCGATTGCAGGCCCGGCTGCGACTGCCTCGCGGTCGCCGGCTGCGGCTGTGACCTACCGGCGACCGCTCTCCCAGGGCCTGTTGACCTTCACCCACGGCGTCGTGGGTGAAGGTCAAC
>JAKDMK010000584.1 GCA_030452365.1 Nitrococcus sp. | reverse complement strand
ACCGCGGGCGCCGCTTCAACCCACACAAGCTGCTGCTCGACCCCTACGCCAAGGGCATAGTGGGCGACATCCGCTGGGATGAGGCGTTGTTCCCGTACCAGTTTGGCGCGGACCCGAATGAGCGCAATGACGCGGACAGCGCGCCTTTCATGCCCAGGTGCATCATCCAGCAGCCCTTTTTCGACTGGGCGGGGGATCGCTTGCCGCGCCGGCCGTGGAATGAAACGGTTATCTACGAACTGCACGTCAAAGGCTTCACCGCACGGCATCCGGACATTCCGCCCGAACAGCGTGGCACCTACGCCGGTCTTGCCCATCCCGCGGCCATCGCGTATCTGCAACAGCTCGGCGTGACCGCCGTGGAGCTGATGCCGGTGCACTATTTCCTGCATGACAAGCATCTGGTGGAGCAGGGGCTGCGCAACTACTGGGGCTATAACTCCATTTCTTATTTCGCGCCGCACGGCGGCTACGCGGCCGACAAACGTCCCGGCGCCGCCCCTGCCGAGTTCAGGCAAATGGTCAAGGCCCTGCACCAGGCCGGCATCGAAGTCATTCTCGACGTGGTCTATAACCACACGGCCGAGGGCAATCACCTGGGGCCCATGCTGTGCCTGAAGGGCATCGACAATGCCGCTTACTACCGGCTGGTGGAGGACGATCGCCAGTATTACATGGACTACACCGGCACCGGCAATAGTCTCAATATGCGCCAGCCTCACGTGTTGCAGCTGATCATGGATTCGCTGCGCTACTGGGTGATGGAAATGCACGTGGATGGTTTCCGCTTCGATCTGGCCGCCACCCTGGCGCGGGAGTTGCACGAAGTGCAAATGCTGTCCGCCTTTTTCGACATCATTCAGCAGGATCCGGTCATCAGCCAGGTCAAGCTGATCGCCGAACCCTGGGATCTGGGCGAAGGCGGGTATCAGGTCGGCAATTTCCCGTCGGGCTGGTCGGAGTGGAACGGCAGGTATCGCGATTGCCTGCGCGACTTCTGGCGCGGGCAGGAGGAGACACTGAACGAATTCGCCTATCGCTTCACCGGCAGCCCGGACCTCTATGCCGCCAATTCCCGCATTCCTTTTGCCAGCATCAACTTCGTCACCGCACACGACGGCTTCACGCTGCGCGATCTGGTGTCGTACAACGACAAACACAATGAAGCCAACGGGGAAGACAACCGCGACGGCAGCGACGACAACCGCTCCTGGAACTGCGGCGTCGAGGGTCCTACCGGCGATCCCGGAATACTTGCCCTTCGGCGCCTGCAGCAGCGCAATTTTCTGGTTACGCTGATGTTGTCGCAGGGTGTGCCCATGCTGCTCGCGGGAGATGAGCTCAGCCGAACGCAGCAGGGCAACAACAACGCTTACTGCCAGGACAACGAAATCACGTGGATCGACTGGGCCGATGTCGACGAGGATTTGCTCGAATTCACCAAACGTCTCATTGCCTTTCGCCACGCCCATCCGATCTTCCGCCACCGCCGCTGGTTTCAGGGTCAGGCCATCCATGGTGCAGACTGCATCGACATCGCCTGGTTCAGTCATACCGGCGAACAGGCGAGCGAGGAACCATGGGGCGGATGGGTCGCCAAAAGCCTGGCGATTTTCCTCAATGGCGAGACCTTTCCCAACCCCAATGCCCGCGGCGAACCGGTTACCGACGACAGCTTCTGCCTGCTCCTCAACGCCCATTTCGAAGCGCTGGATTTTACCTTGCCCGAGAGCCGTTGGGGCAAACGCTGGCATAGCGTGCTGGATACAACCCGAGGGTGGGCCGACGACCCCCGGACGCTCAAGGCCCGCGCCAAACTGAAGGTAGCGCCGCGCTCGCTCGTGCTGCTGCGGCGCCAATGATCGTGGCGGCGGCTCTTTTCACAGGATGTGAAACCTTGTACTCTGAGGA
>JAKDMK010000583.1 GCA_030452365.1 Nitrococcus sp. | reverse complement strand
CCACAAACCGGCTTACTCCTGACCGTGCCCCCTATCTTCGGGTGACGACATCAGCGCCATCAGTATAGCCCCCGGCAGCTTGTCCTGACGCTTAGCGGAGTTGTCCGCTTCAGGAATCAATTTTCATTTCGGCGTAACTGACCATATTGCTACTCTGCTTACATTGGGGGGCTCTAAATAGAGGAGACGCATTGTGGCATTAACGAGCCATACGCCGACAGTGCGAACGTGCCGGCTTCGGATCTCACTCTCGGTGGTATTCCTGGCACTGGTTCTGGTGGCCTGCGAAGCAGGCGCCCAGCAGCGCAGCCCTGACTTTGAGGGCCGGGTACGCGACTGGCAGTCTCAGCTCAAAGAAGCCGCGGCGGCGCTCGATGCGAATATTGCGAACGCCGATCTCGGTGTCGTGACAGGCCGGTTAAAGCAGCTTACCCAGCAGGCACAGCAGACCAAGGCCGTGGCCGGGACGCGCCTGGAAGCCGCGCAGGGGGAACTCGGCATGCTAGGCGCGCCGCCCGCAAAGGGCGAACCGGCGGAGGAGCCGGAGCTCGCCAAGCTGCGACGGGAACTTCAGCAGCGCATTGCCCAGACTAAGGTCCACGCGACACTGGCCGATCTGGTCATCTCCCGGGCCAACGACCTTCTAAGCGCCATCGCCGCGCGGGAGGAGGCGCGGGTGCAAGCCAAGTACCTGCAGCGCAGTCCGCCGCCGATATCGCCGTCGGTCTGGCGTCAGGCAGCCACGGATGCGCTGGTTTTCGCCAACCGCGTGTTGACCTCTCCGATCACCTGGTGGCAGACGCGCAAGCAGCAGGAGGAGCTGCCGTTCAGCCAGCTGTGGTTGTTGCTGCTGCCGATGGCGGGGCTGCTGATCGGTTGGCCGATCCGGCATTTCATTCTGGCGCGCTTCGGCCGCGATCCATCGGAGCCCGAGCCGACCTATGTGCGCCGGATCGTGAAGGCGTTCGCCGACGGTCTGGCCAATTCGGTTATCCCGGTTGTCATCATCCTGCTGGTGACCGCCGTGCTGGCAAGGCTTGGGGTGTTGACCGGGCTGTTCGCCTATCTGATCTACGCAATTGCCGTAGCGATTGCGCTGTTCCTGATGGTGTACGGTCTGTCACGGGCGGCGCTATCTCCGCAGCTCGTGCAGTGGCGGATCGTGCCGGTGGAGCCGGCGTACACCGGCAAGCTGCTGCGTGCCGTGGGTACGGTGGTCGGTCTGCTGGCGATATCCATGGTCCTGCTGGCGACGGCGCAGACGTCGCGGCATCTCACCCCGCAGCTGGAGGCGGTCTTTTTTCTGGCGCAGGCAACGAGCACCGCACTGGCGCTGGCCTGGCTGCTCACGCCGAAATACTGGTCGTCATCTATTGCTGCCTCGCAGCGTCTGGGTACTGCCGAAGAGCATGCCGAGGTTCTCGATGCCGAAAAGGCCGACCAGGAACCGGCGGACGAGCCGCGCTCGATACGCCTGGTGCGCGCGCTGCGCGGGCTGGTGTTGCTGACGCCAATACTGGCGCTGGCCGGCTACGGGTGGCTCGCATTCTACCTCCAGTCACGGCTGATGGCGACAGGCGCGCTGGTCGGGCTAGCGCTGTTGCTGCGCCTCGGGCTGCACGAGGCGCTGGAGCACCTGCTCAGCGGACGGCAGCGCAAGCGCCGGAAGAGTTCGCGGCGCGCCGCCGGCATCGATCCGGATGCCGGCGTCAAGATAACGATGTACTGGGTCGGGCTGGGTATCGACATACTGCTCCTGGTGCCGCTGGTGTACCTGTTGCTGCTGATCTATGGCGTGCCGCTGACCACGCTCGGCCTGTGGACGCAGCGGCTGCTGGCGGGGATCAGTATCGGCACCATCACCCTTTCCCTGACGGATATCCTAATCGCGCTTGTAGTGCTCGTGCTGGGTG
>JAKDMK010000154.1 GCA_030452365.1 Nitrococcus sp. | reverse complement strand
AGTCAATAAACACGCACCTGCGGGGGTACCGACTTCATTTCACTGGTCAAGGGCGTCAGGCGCACGGGTCGATAATCGAGTGCGACCTTGCCGCTGGCATCGAGCCAGGACAACGTATGCTTGAGCCAGTTGCGGTCATCACGTTCGGCGAAATCCTCACGGCTATGCGCGCCGCGGGATTCCGTGCGGTTAAGGGCGGACTCTACCGCGGTAATCGCGCAATCGAGCAAATTCTCCAGCTCCAGAGTTTCCACTAGATCCGTGTTCCAAATGAGCGAGCGATCCGAAATTTGCACGTCCGCAAAGCGCTGGTAGACTTCCGCCATGCGCTTGCAGCCTTCCTCAAGCGTCGGGTGGTCGCGAAAGACGGCCGCACAACTCTGCATAGTTTGCTGCATGCGCTCGCGGATAACGGCTGTCGGCTCGCTACCATTGGCGTTGCGCAAGCGTTCCAATCGGGAGAGCGCCAATTCCGCCCCGTCACGCGGTAGTGGGGGTTGGGTGCGACCCTGCTCCTTAATGATCTGCGCCGCACGGCTCGCCGCCGCGCGACCGAAAACCACGATATCCAACAGCGAGTTCGAACCCAGCCGGTTGGCACCGTGCACGGACACGCAGGCCGCCTCGCCTATTGCCATTAGCCCGGGTATCACACTATTGGGATCGCCATCCCTTAACGTGACGGCCTCTCCGTGCACATTGGCCGGAATTCCGCCCATGGTGTAATGCACCGTCGGCAGCACCGGAATAGGCTGCTTGTGCACATTCACCCCTGCAAAGATGCGAGCCATATCGGCAATTCCTGGTAGGTGCTCGCGAACCACTTCCCGACTGAGATGATCGAGGTGCAGATGCAGGTGATCCTTGCTCGGTCCCACGCCCCGGCCTTCCCGAATCTCGACGGTCATGGCACGGCTGACCACATCGCGCGAGGCCAAGTCCTTCGCATGCGGCGCATAGCGCTCCATGAAGCGCGTACCCTCGGAGTTGGTAAGATAGCCACCCTCCCCGCGCACGCCTTCGGTGATCAGCATCCCAGCGCCGTAGATCCCGGTGGGATGAAACTGGATGAACTCCATATCCTGCAGCGCCAAACCGGCGCGCAACGCCATGCCGTTGCCATCGCCCGTACAGGTATGGGCCGAGGTACAGGAGAAATAGGCTCGCCCGTAGCCGCCCGTTGCCAGCACCGTAAACTGTGCGCGGAACCGATGAATGTTTCCGGTCGCGAGCTCCAGGGCAACCACCCCTCGACAGACGCCCTGCGTATCCATGATGAGATCGATGGCGAAGAATTCGATGAAAAACTCGGCCTGGTGTTTGAGCGATTGTTGGTAGAGCGCATGCAGGATCGCGTGTCCGGTGCGATCAGCGGCCGCGCAGGTACGCTGGGCGGTTCCTTCGCCGAAATGGGTCGTCATGCCCCCAAACGCCCGCTGAAAAATTCGGCCCCGTTCCGTACGCGAAAACGGCACCCCATAGTGCTCCAGCTCGAGAATCGCGGGGATCGCCTCGCGGCACATGTACTCGATGGCATCCTGATCGCCGAGCCAGTCCGAGCCCTTGATGGTATCGTAGGCATGCCAGCGCCAGTCGTCCTCGCCCATGTTACCGAGCGCGGCACTAATTCCGCCCTGGGCCGATACGGTATGGCTGCGCGTCGGAAAGAGCTTCGTGACACAGGCGGTCGCCAGGCCCTGCTCGGCCATACCGAGCGTGGCGCGCAGACCGGCTCCGCCGGCACCCACGACGATGACATCGTAGGTATGATCGATTATCACGTAATCGCCCGCCATGTATCAGCCTCCAAAGGCAATCGAGAGCACGGCGAAAATGCCCATGGCGGCAATGGCCACGGCGGCGAATTTCACCAATACGATTAGCGCCAGCTTGAGCGCATCATGGCCTACGTAGTCTTCTAATATGATCTGGATGCCGAGCGCGCCGTGAATGAAGGTGGTGGCGAGCGTCAGTATCATCAAAACGGCGGTAATTGGCGAGCCGAGCCACGCTCGCGCGCTCTCATAATCGGCGCCACCGTGGCGCACGAGTCCGATAATAAACCAGATGAGCAGTGGAACGAGCGCCACCGCCGTCACCCGCTGCAGCCACCAATGCGACGTGCCGGAATGGGACGCCCCCAACCCCAACGCTTGCTTGAGCGGCGTGCGAAAGCTCATGGGAGGGCGCTCCTTGACTGCTGGATTTGGGCCTGTTGACATTCAGTCGCGACGCCGTGGGTGGATGTCAACAGGCCCTAGTGGCTGTATGCGAGGAGCCAAGTAATTAGAGTCAAAATCCCGGCTGCGACGAAGACGGCTACGGCGGATCTGCGTGCCCGCTCAAGATCAAATCCGTAGCCGAGATCCCAACCGAGATGCCGAACGCCATTGCACAGGTGGTAGAACAGCGCATACGTCCACAAGAACATGATCAGCTGCACGAATGCGCTGCCGAAAACGGCGCGCGCACTGGCGTATGCCTGCGGTCCCGTGGCGAGCATGATCAGCCAATAGGTCACGGCCAGCGTGCCGAGCGCGAGCAAGGCCCCGGTGATGCGATGAGTGATCGAGGAAATGGCGGTAATCGGGAAGCGATAGATCTGCAGATGCGGGGCAAGCGGTCGACCGTCATTATCCATTTATCAGTAGTCCTTGCACTGCTATTGGCAGCCTGCCGTGCCGGTGCGCTCTCGCGTTATACACCGTGAATGCCTCTCTGTAGCCGCGACGGCGGTTCCCTTGTCGCCGACGCTCCCGCCAGAGTGCTGGCCGCGCGCTGACAATGCTACTGCAGACATCAGCACCCGCTCCGCTTCTGGCAGAAGGCACGGCAATAGCCACATTATCGGTTGCCTGTTCGCGTTGCAAGACTTGCGCAGCGAGGAGGTACGTGCGTCCGAGCCAGTTCAGTAATACGATGTGCTGAGATCTATCACTAGAGAACGACTGGGCTGGGTAAAAGCGCTATGCCGACACCGTGGGATTTTCTTGCCTCGAGCGCATCCGAACAGCAGGCACAGCAAGCGGATATACGCTGCGCCGCAACCGAGGTTGCACTCGGCGAGCACGCTGGGCGTATCTGCGCGCTGCTCGATTGGGGGGTGATCAGTGCCCGCGGCGCTGATGCGGCGGCGTTTCTCCACAGCCAGCTCAGCAACGACATCAAGGCTATGGATGCGGCAAGCTCACGGCTCGCCGCCTACTGCAACCCTAAGGGGCGCGCGCTCGCCCTGTTGCGAGTTCTGCGCACCGATGATGGCCTGCTTCTACTGACCCATAGGGCGCTCATCGACTCACTCATTCGTCGTCTGCGCCTATTCGTACTGCGCTCGAAGGTGACGCTCGATGACGCCTCGGAGGCAATTGCAGTGATCGGGCTCCACGGGCCCGGCGTAACGCAGCCACTGCGCCAGATCATGGGCGCGATACCAGAGCCTGTCGGTAGTGTGCACTGTGTCGGCGGCGTCCAGCTCATTCGACTGAGCTGTGCGCCGGATCGCTTCGCGCTCGCCGTCCCGGCAGGGGAGCTGACCGGGCTCTGGTCGAGGCTGGCGCACACGCTTCCTGTGGTCGACATGGAAGCTTGGCAGCTAAGTGAAATCCGTGCCGGCATACCGACAATCACGCCCGCGACCCAGGAGGTGTTTGTGCCGCAGATGCTCAATCTCGAGCCGCTGCAGGGCATCAGCTACGAGAAAGGGTGTTACCCAGGTCAGGAGGTGATCGCCCGAATGCATTATTTGGGTAAACTCAAGCGGCGGATGTATCGCCTGCGCAGCCAGGGCGAGGCAACGCCTTCGCCCGGGGAGACGGTGCGTACGGCCGAAGGAGGGCAGGAGGCCGGCATAGTCGTTGCCGCCGCGCGCGCGAGCCAGGACAATCACGAGTTGCTGGCCGTGCTGCGAACCGAGCTTGCAGACCAAGGCGAGCTGGTCCTAAACGGTACACCGCTGCAGCTCCGTGAGCTGCCGTATGCTTTTGACACCGAGTCGAGCTCATCCTGAGCGGCCGATAAATACCGCGGCAGGCGCCCGCACCGGGTTGACATCGGGGGTACCAATCGGACTTACTTCTCGCTCGGTGCTACCACAGATGAGCTTCGCCTTGCGTGGCTGCACCGTGCCGTGAACGATCGCTGCACGCACTGCCACGCCACCGATAGCGAGCCCCGGTGTGGCAGAGCGGAGCGCCCATAGATTGTAATGAGCGAGGTGGCGGATGCGGGATCAAATTAGTCTGCGCGCAGGAGTTATTCTCACGCTTGGCATGCTGCTAGTCGGTTCGGCGCTTGCCGCGCCGCAGACGCAAGATGAGCCGCGCGTGCTGTTCATTACCAGCGAGGGTCGTTTCGTTGCGGAGCTCTATCCGCAGAAGGCGCCGGCGAGCGTGAAGAATTTTTTGCGCTATGTGCGCGAAGACTTTTATGCCGGCACCATCTTCCATCGAGTGATTTCGGGCTTCGTCATTCAAGGCGGCGGCTATACCACCGACTTCCAACGCAAGCCGACACATCCGCCGATTGAGAATGAAGCCGGTAATGGCCTGCGCAATGAGCGCGGGACGCTCGCCATGGCGCGCAGTCGCGATCCCGACTCCGCCACCAGCCAGTTCTACATTAACCTGGCTGACAATGAGTTCCTGAATCGCCGCTCCGCCTCGGCCGCCGGCGCAGGCTACGCGGTGTTCGGTAAGATAGTCGCAGGAATGGAGGTGGTCGACGAGATTGCGAGCACCGAGACCGGCCCTGCCGGGCCTTTCCCTCAAGACGTTCCCCAGCCCGCAATCGTTATCCTCGATATACGCGTGCTGCAGACCGACGCCGCACCCGAAGTCGGCGAAGCGCCAGGAGCGCCTAGCGCATCTCACTAGCTGCGGCTAACGAAGGTCTCTCCACAGTCCATCCTTGCGGCACCTCCTAAGGAGAATCTGATGCCGCCACGGCTATGGCTTGGCAGCGCAGCGTTTTGTTCTGCCAACCTGCTCATGACGGCCGCTGCAGCAGCGGAACCCACCGCCGAGTATAATTTTCTGGGCTTGCCGCAAGCGCCCCTCGAAGGGCCAATCATCACTGACCGGCCGAGCTTTGGGGATGCAACCGTTACCGTGCCGTATGGTCGTTTCTTGCTCGAATCCGGCTACGGTTATAACCAAGATGGCGCCGAACATGTCCATAATGGGGCCGTGCTGTTACTGCGGGCGGGTCTTGTGCCAAACCTCGAGCTGCGCCTCGGCTGGGATGGTTACGCGCGTGCAAGTACTGGCGAAGAAGGCTCGGCCAACACACGCCTTGGGCTGAAAATACACGCTCTGCACGAGCAGGGTCTGGTTCCGGATCTGGTCGTGATCCCGGAGTTCGTCATCCCCACGGGCGATGCGGATGTCGCGGCCGATGAGGTGGAACCCGAAGTGCGCTTCGCCTGGAGCTATGCGCTCAGTCCTGCCATAGCGCTTGGCGGCAACTTCAACATCGCCGCGCGTGACGATGCAGGCAGCAGCAGGCATCGGCTGGAATACGCCGCCTCCCTTGGGGGGGGCTATGTCCTAAGCGAGAGGTGGTCCGGTTATCTCGAGTATTTTGCTATCTTCCGCGAAAGCGCGCTCGGTCAGGAAACCCATTCGATCAACACGGGTATCGCCTATTTGATCACCGACCGACTTCAGCTCGATGCCTTCATTGGCGGGGGTCTGAATGAGGCGGCAGATGATGTGTTTGGCGGATTCGGTATCTCGAAGCTGTGGTAGCCCAAGCCAACATCAGACGCGCGCATCGCGCTCGTGACGGAAGGCCGGCTTCAATACAAGCCTCGCCTCACCAAGAGGGAACGAATCCTTATTGGCCTTGTCCACATTGTATGGACCATAAGGACATGGTCCATTTGCAATGTTAAGCCATACAAGCATGCGGAGGCCCTAATGAGCAAAGATAGCGCGCAACATCATAATGTGCCATCACAAGATGGCACGATGCGGAGCCCCAATTTGACTTGGAACGATGTCCAAGGCAAGTGGCACATATACAAGGGCAAGGTTCGACAGAGGTGGGCATTGCTTACCACCAATGATTTAGAGGGTATGAACGGGTACTACGAAGAGATGTCCGGGAAGATCCAACAGGTCTATGACGTCAGCAAGGAGGAAGCGGACCGGCAGATCGAGGAATGGTTAATGGTTCACGATGACACT
>JAKDMK010000582.1 GCA_030452365.1 Nitrococcus sp. | reverse complement strand
ACTAGATTCTGCGACTCCGCCTGACGGCTCCGCGCAGAATGACAGTACGGAAAAGGTATCCTGCGCGGATGGGGGGGTGAGTAGTTACCCTGTGTTTATCATAATGACAGGTGTAAGCTACATGTGCTCGCTTCAATGGGTCATTGACGGCTGCTATGAAAGCGCAACCCTTCCAGTATCGCGGCCGGGAGGTGATGACCTTGCGCCAGCTCGATGAGCTCAACGGTGTACCCAAAGGCACGAGCTTTCGAGCCTTCAAGCGCGTACGGCCTTACCTGGAAGCAGGGGAGGATTTTTTCTGCCTAGCTGCCAATGAGCAGTTGCAGCTGTCGGAGGTGCTGCGGCAATGCGCGCTAGTCTACCCTGCGAGCGTCAGTATAGTCCTGGTTACACGACGTGGATACCAACGAATGCAACAGGACAGATAGCGCAGAGTTTGATAATCAAGCTACATAATGCTATCGAAGAATAACCATGCCGTTGCTAACGTCAGGCGGTCGACTACCGCCTACCACTGCAGAGAGCTGACTGAACACAGCTTAAGGAGGTTAATTTATGTCGCTGCGAATCGGTGATACCGCTCCCAACTTCACCGCCGAGACCACCGAAGGCAATATCGATTTTCACCAGTGGGTAGGTGATGGCTGGGCGGTCCTCTATTCCCATCCGGCGGACTTCACGCCGATCTGCACCACTGAGCTCGGCCGCACGGCCAAGCTCAAGCCGGAGTTCGCCAAGCGTGATACAAAGGTGATAGCGGTGAGCGTGGACTCGGTGGAGGATCACCGGCGTTGGATTAATGACATCAATGAGACTCAGCAAACCACGGTCAACTTCCCAATCATCGGCGATGCGCAGCGCAAAGTCGCCGAGCTTTACGAGATGATCCATCCCAACGCCAGCGATACCGTGCCGGTTCGGTCGGTATTCTTTATCGATCCAAACAAGAAGATCCGGGCGATGATCACGTACCCGCCCGCCACGGGGCGTAATTTTAATGAAATCCTGCGGGTGATCGACGCCCTGCAACTCACCGATAATTACAAAGTCGCGACGCCGGTGGACTGGAACGACGGTGACGATGTCGTGATCTTGCCGACCATTTCCGACGAGCAGGCGAAGGCGCAGTTCCCGAAAGGCTGGAAGACATTGCGGCCGTACCTGCGCGTGACGCCGCAGCCCAACAAATAGTAGCTCTGGGGTGTGATTCGGAAGACGCTGGGACAAAACACCAGCGTCTTCCTGTTCGGCCGTGCGCGGTATTTATTTCGCCTGCGGCATTGCCAAAATACAGGGATCGATAGATCGTTCTCTCGGAGAAACGTTGGATAGGCTTGGCCGTAAATCTACTTCAAGGTAAGGCAATGTCAGAGCATCAAAGAGTAGAGCAGGTACCCGGTCAACGGCTCTGGGTCGAGACCTGGAGTTGGTGTGATTCGCTGTCGCCCTGCGCGCCTCTTATCTATACGAGTCTGGGTGGTCAAGTCAACGTTTGGAAGGTGAAACCGAAAGAACGCAAGCCAATGCCAATGGCGGCGAAAGTGCTGTGCGCTATTCCGGGAGTCTACTTTTTGTGGTTGATTGCGGATTTTCTCAGAAAAACTTCTATGGAGAGGCATCGCTACAAGGGCGAGGTGATGATAAGGGTCCGCAATTCGTACCGCGATCGTGCTGGACAGGAGGTCGTTCCACGAACCAATGTTCGCGCGTCCCGCAATCCGTATACACAGGAGGAGTGGGCCGTTAGTTTATTTTTGCCGCGCTACCCGCATCTGGGAGGCAATGCGACGCCGGTTGTCTCAATTGAAACCGAGGCAGAGGTATTCATCGGCGCGCACCCATTTCACCATGCTACCTGGGCAGGATCGACCGAACACTCTGGAGAAGCTCGCGAAGCTTAGACTAGTGTGTAACCACT
>JAKDMK010000581.1 GCA_030452365.1 Nitrococcus sp. | reverse complement strand
CACGCATTCGCGCACCGCCAACACTATACTTCCAATCCTCGAACCGGCATCAGGGGAACCAAAATGAAAGTACTGATCTGCTATTACAGCACCTACGGCAACGTGTACCGCATGGCTGGGCTGGTCGCCGAAGGCGTCGAGGAAGTGGCCGGCGCGGAACCCCTCATCCGCACCGTGCCGGAATTGATGCCGGAGTCGCTCGTAGAGTCCAACGAGGCCATGAAAGCCGGTCGCGAGCTGCAAAAAGACGTACCCAAGGTCACGCTCGACGACTTCAAGGAAGCCGGTGCCTACGCCTTCGGAACACCGACGCGCTTCGGTAACGTCTCCTCCCAGCTAAAGAACCAGATCGATCAGCTCAGCCCGTTATGGCTCGCCGGCGAGCTGGAGGACAAACCCGCTGGCGTATTCACGTCGACCGCGACCCTGCACGGCGGCCAGGAAACCACTATCCACACCTTGATGGCGCCCCTATTGCATCTCGGGATGATTCCGCTTGGCGTGCCCTACTCCATCACCGAGCTCTTCACCACTGCGACAGGTGGCTCTCCCTACGGACCCGGTCATGTCGCGGGCGGGGACAATAAGAATCCCATCGATGAGCACGAAGCAGCCATCTGTCGCGCGCTTGGCCGGCGGGTGGCGAAGATTGGTGTGCGTCTTGCCGGCGGATAAGCGCTCGGGAATCCGAGATCGGCGCCACCTTCGCCTTAAACTCGCGGCCAAATCGCGTAACCGCCACGTTTGTCTGCTCCTTATCAGCTCGACATTCTATCGATGCGGATGGTCTAAATCTGTGGGGTCACTTTTGTCAAAGGAGGCTTTGGCATGAATCGGCGTGTTCTGCTCACCTGCCTGATTGTGGTAACCAGCACAGGCAGCGCCGCGGCGGCGGATGCTGGCAAACAGATCGTGCTACAGGGCGGTAGCAACCCCGGCGCCACAGCCTGCGTTACCTGTCACGGTGTCGATGGCGCGGGCAACGCCGCCGCAGGCTTCCCGCGGCTTGCCGGGCTCAGCGCCAGCTATCTAGAGCGTCAGATCGAGGCTTATCGGCTCGGCACGCGTACAAGTGCGGTGATGGCCCCCATCGCCAAGGCGCTTACCGGGAGTGAGAGCGCGAGCGTATCGGAGTACTACGCTCACCAACATCCCCCGGCGCCGCAGACGCAAGCGCGGCCGCAACGACTGGCGGCTGGTAAGCGCCTCGCCATCACGGGCGATTGGGCTAATGGTATTCCAGCCTGTGTCCTCTGCCACGGCCCTGCCGGCCAAGGGATCGCTGGAGCGTATTTCCCGGCGCTGGCCGGCCAGCACGCGAGCTACATCGTGGGCCAAATTCAGGCTTGGAAGAACGGTGAGCGCAGGAACGACCCCATCAACCTGATGAAGTCAGTGGCTGAGGCCCTTACGCAAGAGCAAGTAGAGGCGGTGGCTGCCTATTTTGCCGGCCCTGGACAAAAACGCCTCCGCGGAAAGCGTGGATGCGAACGCCGAGCTCCCAACAGAGAACACCGAGCGGACGGCGGCGCGCTCGGATCACTCGCAAGGCTTCATACCGCCAAGCGAAGCCGAGATTCCCGACAACGAATTCGGGCGCATGGTCTGGCTTGGCAAAAAAGTCTTCATTTACACCCATGAAACCGCTCCCAAGTACGCCGGCAACGGGCTGAACTGTGTCAACTGCCACCTCGATCGCGGTCGGCTTGCGAGCTCGGCGCCGCTTTGGGGTGCATGGCCCATGTACCCGGCCTATCGCGGCAAGAATGACAAAGTAAATACCATGACCGACCGCATCCAGGGCTGTTTCACGTTCAGCATGAACGGCACCCCACCGCAGGCTGATAGCGAGGTCATGGTGGCGCTGCTCACCTACAGCTACTGGCTCGCGCAAGGCGCACCGACCGGTATTGAGCTGCCCG
>JAKDMK010000580.1 GCA_030452365.1 Nitrococcus sp. | reverse complement strand
CCTTCCGCGCAGGATACCTTTTCCGTACTGTCATTCTGCGCGCAGCCGTAAGGCGGAGTCGCAGAATCTGGTCCCTGGATCCTGCGACGCAGCATTGCTGCGCGCAGGATGCCGGGGGGTGGGTAGTTACACGCCAACAATGCTTCTGCTTGCAAACATCAGCACCCAATTCAATCGTTAATATGGCCGTGCCGAGGCAAGCTGCGCACCGCAACCGGTCATGAAGTTGATATAGTGCAACTTCCAGCCGGTTTTGCACGAGATTGGATCATGAGCGACAAGAAGTCGACCCACGTTTGGGCCGGGCGCTTCAGCGAGGCCACGGATGCCTTCGTGCAGGCTTTCACCGCATCAGAGCACTTTGACCGCCGGCTCTACCGTCAGGATATCCGCGCCTCCAAGGCGCATGCCGCGATGCTCAACCGCGCCGGTGTACTCTGCGCCGACGAGTATCGGGCGATCATCGACGGTCTCGACGAGATCGAGACCGAGATCGAGCGTGGTGCCTTTGCTTGGTCGGCGGCCCTCGAGGACGTACACATGAATATCGAGGTGCGCCTCACCGAGCGCATCGGCGAAGCCGGCAAAAAGCTGCACACGGCACGCTCGCGCAACGATCAGGTCGCCACTGACATGCGGTTGTGGCTGCGCGAGACCATTGATGAGATCATCGCCTCGCTACGCGCCTTCCAGACCGGCTTGGTCGATCTGGCCGAGCGGGAGGCGGCAACCCTCATGCCGGGCTTTACTCACCTGCAGATCGCTCAGCCCATCACCTTCGGCCATCACATGCTCGCCTGGTACGAGATGCTGGTGCGCGATGAGCAGCGGCTAGTCGACTGCCGCCGGCGCGTGAATATCATGCCGCTGGGCTCCGCGGCGCTGGCCGGCACCAGCTTTGCCGTCGATCGCGACCAGACCTGTGCCGAGCTGGGCTTTGATCGGCCCAGCGACAACTCGCTCGATGCGGTCTCCGATCGTGACTTCGTAATCGAGTTCATCGCCGCCGCGGCGCTCATCATGACGCATCTCTCGCGCATGGCCGAGGAGCTGATCCTCTGGGTCTCCCCCCTCGTTGGATTCATCGAGCTGCCTGACCGATACTGCACCGGCTCGTCTATCATGCCGCAGAAGAAGAATCCGGATGTCGCCGAGCTCGTGCGTGGCAAGACGGCGCGAGTCTATGGCCATCTGCTCACGCTGCTGACGCTGATGAAGGGCCAGCCGCTCGCCTACAACCGCGACAACCAGGAGGACAAGGAGCCGCTGTTCGATACGGCGGATACCCTGCACGCCAGCCTGCGCGCCTTCACTGAGATGGTGCCGGCTCTGGTGGTGAGGCGCGAGCGCACCTACGAGATCGCCCACAAGGGCTTCGCCACCGCGACTGATCTCGCCGATTATCTGGTCCGCAAGGGCGTCGCCTTCCGGCAGGCGCATGAGATCGTGGGCCGTGCCGTACGCTATGGCGTGGAACAGGATAAGGACCTCTCGGCGATGACCTTGGAGGAGCTGCGCCGGTTCTCGGTTGCCATCGACGAAGATGTCTTTGCGGTGCTCTCGTTGGAAGGATCGGTTGCCGCGCGCGACCATATCGGCGGCACGGCGCCGGCCCAAGTGCGGACGCAGGTGGCGAAAGCTCGACGGCGGCTGGCGCCCTAGACAGCCGAAGCGAGTGCCTTGCACCTCACTCCACGCACCTTAGAGCTTCTGCTTCTCAAGCCTTTCAGACTCCACCTTAGGGGCGGACAACCTGCCCTGCGTCGTCTTCCGGCAGTACTCCAAAATTAGATCCAGCCTTGGCTGTTCCCGCCGTTTCGAGCCGGAAAGAAAATTCCGGTTAATAGCAACGAGTCACCGTAATGCTACTACCTACCTGCGGGTGTAAAAGTCGCAGGCGCGGGTCAGCACCCGTTTTTGGT
>JAKDMK010000023.1 GCA_030452365.1 Nitrococcus sp. | reverse complement strand
GGATCAGATTTTTCGCCATGTCATTCAAGGCTAAACACCTCGGTCAATTTTTCGCCAGCTACGCCGGACGTGGGTGGAACCCTAATCAAATCTTACTACAGACCGTATGACGGGCCAACAGATAGACTTCACGAGAACGCGCTCGCGAGGCCTTTGGCTTGCGGATAACAACTTTGCGGAAGCGCTCGCGCAACCTTCGTACGTAGTCGTCTAGCCCCTCACCTTGGAATCCCTTAACCAAGAAGCTGCCATCGCAAGCGAGAACTTGGCATGCGAGCTCCAACGCATTCTCGGCCAAGCGCATGGCGCGGGGCTGATCGATAGCCGCCAAACCTGAGATATTGGGTGCCATATCCGATAACACAAGCTGCGCCGGGCAACCTTGCAGGCGATTTAGTAGGCGAGCGATCGCCTTATCGTCGCATAAATCGGACTGGATCACTTCCACACCAGGTAACGCAGCCATGGGCAGCACATCCAACGCGATCACCCGTCCCGCCGTACCGAGGCGCTCGACGCAGTACTGGCTCCAGCTACCCGGGGCCGCGCCCAGGTCGACTACCGTCATGCCTAGGTGCAGTAACCGATCGCGCCGATCGATTTCCAGGAGCTTATACACCGCGCGCGAACGATAGCCTTGATTATGCGCGCGCCGTACACTCGGATCGTTCAGATGTGCTTTCAACCACCTATGGCTGCTTTGGCTGGAGCTCATCACCCCCACTCCTGCACTCTGTGTCGGACTCCAACGCGTGAGCCCTGTATCTACTCGCCACGCGATGCGTGCGAAACACAATCCAGGCCCCACTACCCATTCCGACTGCCGCCAGAACTAATAGTTCAGCCCAGCGCGGGGCATCGAGCCGGGCGATCACCAGCACGACGCCCATCGCAACCAAGACCATCACCGCCAGATCGAGCTTAACCGGATCAAACGCAGTTAACCTGATACTGCGCGCTGCAATGGGCCCCATACGCCGTCGTTCTCCCTACTCGTAGCGAACCTGGACGATTTCATAGCACCGATTTCCGGCCGGGGCTTGCACCTCCACGATCTCGCCTTCTTGCTTGCCGATCAGAGCGCGCGCGATGGGCGAGTGGATCGAGACTTTGCCGCACTTGATATCCGCCTCGTCCTCACCGACGATCTGGTAAGTCATTTCATCGCCGCTGCTCTCTTCGGCCAGCACGACCGTTACCCCGAATACCACCTTACCATCGGCCGAAAGAGTGCGCACGTCGATAATCTGAGCATTGGCAAGCGTCTCTTCGATCTCGGCAATACGTCCCTCAAGTAAGCTCTGTTGCTCCCGTGCAGCATGGTATTCCGCATTCTCCTTGAGATCTCCGTGTGCTCGCGCCTCGGCAATCGCCAGAATGATTCTGGGTCTGTCCTGGGTCTTGAGCCGCGCCAACTCCTCCGTGAGCATCTGGGCACCACGCACGGTCAGTGGTCTCTTGCTCATGCCCTCGCCTCCTGGTAAAGCTCCTGCAGTGAGCTCACCGCGCCCGAATCCAAGTAATCCAACGCCTGTATGGTTGCCCACGCGCCGGCGATCGTCGTCGTGTAACACACCTTGTGCTGCAACGCCTCGCGTCGGATGGAGAAGGAATCGGCGATGGCCTGCCTGCCCTCCGTCGTATTGATTATTAGATCAACGCTGTCGTTCTTAATGGCATCCACGATATGTGGACGCCCCTCGGTAACCTTATTGATCAGCTCGCAGTCAAGTCCCGCCGCAAGCAGTGCGCGCCCGGTGCCACCGGTAGCGAGCAAACGAAATCCGCGCCGGATAAGGTCTCTGGCCAGCCCGACAAGGGGCCGCTTATCCGTATCGCGCACGCTGACGAAGACGCAGCCACCGCGGGGCAAACTCACCCCCGCCGCCAACTGTGACTTAGCGTATGCTTCTCCGAACGACGGGCCGATGCCCATTACTTCGCCGGTGGACTTCATTTCCGGCCCCAGAATCGGGTCCACTCCTGGAAACTTGATGAATGGGAATACCGCTTCCTTAACCGAATAGTAGGTCGGAATCACTTCCTGGGTATAGCCTTGTTCAGCAAGCCCACAGCCTACCATGCAGCGGGCAGCGATCTTCGCAAGGGGCAGCCCGGTCGCCTTGGAGACGAACGGTACGGTACGGGATGCCCGGGGATTGACCTCGAGGACGTAGATGTTGTCCTCCTTGAGGGCAAATTGCGCATTCATCAGGCCGACTACGCCCAGCTTGACCGCGATCATGCGCGCTTGATCGCGCAGCCGATCGCACATCTCCGCCGAAAGGGTATAGACGGGCAGGGAGCAGGCTGAGTCGCCTGAGTGCACACCAGCCTGCTCGATATGCTCCATGATGGCGCCGATGAGCACATCGCGCCCGTCGCAAATAACATCTACGTCTACCTCGACAGCGTCGTCGAGAAATCGATCCAGCAGCACGGGCGCCTCAGGCGAGACCTTCACCGCTTCACGCATGTACTGCAGCAGATCCCCCTCCTCGTAGACGATCTCCATGGCCCGGCCACCGAGCACATAAGACGGGCGCACCACCAACGGGTAACCGATCTGGCGCGCCAGCTCCAGCGCCTGCTCAATCGCGAACGCCGAACGATTCGGTGTCTGCTGCAAGCCGAGTTGGCTGATCAAGTGCTGAAAACGCTCCCGATCCTCGGCCAAATCGATGCACTCCGGCGACGTACCGATGATGGGCGTTCCGTGGGCCTCCAGCGCGCGCGCCAGCTTCAGCGGGGTCTGTCCGCCGTATTGGACGATGACGCCGATGGGCTGTTCCTTCTCCACGATCTCGATCACGTCTTCCAAGGTTAATGGCTCGAAGTAGAGCCGATCGGATGTGTCGTAGTCGGTAGAGACCGTCTCCGGATTGCAGTTCACCATGATGCTTTCATAGCCATCCTCGCGCATCGCAAGCGCGGCATGCACGCAACAATAATCAAACTCGATGCCCTGACCGATGCGATTGGGTCCACCGCCGAGCACGATGATTTTCTTGCGCTGCGTGGGGTTGGCCTCGCAATCATCCTCGTAGGTGGAGTAAAGGTAGGCGGTGCTGGCCGCGAATTCCGCGGCACACGAGTCCACTCGCTTATAAACCGGGCGGATGGCAAGGGCGTGACGGCGTTGGCGTACCTCGGCTTCGGCGAGTCCGAGCAGCTTTGCGAGCCGGCCATCGGAGAATCCACGCTGTTTGAGCGCGAACAGGCTTGCCCGTTCCAGAGCCCTCTCACCCTGCCCCCGCACGCTTGCCTCTATCTCGATCAGCTCTTCGATCTGCGCCAAAAACCAGGGATCTATCGCACTGAGCTCATGCACGCGCTCTACCGAATAGCGGGCCCGAAAAGCATCGCCGATCCAGAGAATTCGCTCCGGCCCGGCAACCCGAAGCTCGTTGATGATCTGGGCATGAACGTCCTCGCGTCCAAGGTCGGCTCGCTCGTCCAAGCCCTCCAGGCCATTCTCCAGACTCCGCAGCGCCTTCTGCAGGGATTCCTGAAAGGTGCGCCCGATGGCCATAACCTCCCCCACCGATTTCATCTGGGTAGTAAGCACGGGCTGCGCCTTCGGGAACTTCTCGAAGGTAAAGCGCGGAATTTTGGTCACAACATAGTCGATGGTGGGTTCGAAAGAAGCCGGCATCGCGCCGCCGGTGATTTCGTTGCGCAGCTCATCCAAGGTGTAGCCGACCGCGAGCTTGGCCGCCACCCTGGCAATCGGGAAGCCGGTCGCTTTGGAGGCCAAAGCCGAGGAGCGAGAGACGCGGGGATTCATCTCGATGACAACCATCTGACCATTTTCTGGGTTGACCGCGAATTGCACGTTAGAGCCCCCGGTTTCCACACCGATCTCGCGCAGCACCGCAATGGCGGCATCACGCATGAGCTGGTACTCCTTGTCGGTCAAAGTCTGCGCCGGCGCTACGGTTATAGAGTCACCCGTATGGATACCCATAGGGTCTAGGTTCTCGATCGAGCAGATGATGATGCAATTATCGGCGTGATCCCGTATCACCTCGAGCTCGTACTCCTTCCACCCGAGCACGGACTCCTCCAGCAACACCTCGTTGGTGGGCGAGAGATCCAGACCGCGTTCGACGATCTCGCAGAGCTCCTCGCGATTATAGGCAATGCCGCCACCACTCCCCCCGAGGGTAAACGACGGCCGAATGATGGTCGGGAATCCGATCTGCTCTTGAACCTGCAGCGCTTGCTCCCGGCTATGGGCGATATGGGCGCGGGGTGTGAGCAAACCGATATTGGTCATCGCGGTGCGAAACGCTTCGCGGTCTTCGGCCTTGTCGATCGCCGCTTGCCGGGCGCCGATCATCTCCACACCGTATTCCTCGAGCACGCCATGCTTGGCGAGATCCAAGGCACAGTTGAGCGCCGTTTGGCCACCCATTGTGGGCAACAGTGCGTCAGGTCGCTCGCGCGCGATCACGCTGGCAACGGTGCGCCAGTCGATCGGCTCGATATAGACCCGATCGGCCATCTGTGGATCGGTCATGATCGTGGCTGGATTGGAATTGACCAGCACCACCCGATAGCCTTCCTCACGCAGCGCCTTGCAAGCCTGCACGCCCGAGTAGTCGAACTCGCAAGCCTGACCGATCACGATCGGGCCCGCGCCGATAATGAGAATGCTGTCGATATCGGTCCGCTTTGGCATCGTTTTGCTCGCCGCAGCCTCAGTTATTCCCGCCCCTCTGCCTAGCCAGACCCGGTTGCGCTGCCGCCATCAGGTCCACGAAGTGCTGATACAGCCCTGAGAGGTCGTGCGGTCCCGGGCTTGCCTCCGGATGTCCCTGGAATCCGAATGCCGGGTGATCGCGTAAACGCATGCCCTCCAGCGAGCCGTCGAAGAGCGAGCGATAGGTGACTTGCACGTTCGTTGGTAGGGTCGATTCATCCACTGCGAAGCCGTGATTCTGCGCGGAAATCAGGACTCGGCCGGAAGCCACCTCCAGCACCGGATGGTTGGCTCCATGATGGCCAAATTTCATCTTGACCGTGCGCGCCCCGCATGCAAGCCCAAGCAGCTGATGGCCAAGGCATATACCAAAAATCGGTATTCCAGCCGCCAATAGCTCGCGGATGGCGTCGATGGCGTAACCACAGGGCTGCGGATCTCCTGGCCCATTGGAGAGAAAGACACCGTGGGGGTGCAGCGCAAGCACCTCGGCTGCAGGCGTTTTGGCTGGAACCACGCTGACCCGGCACCCATGGTCGACCAGCCGGCGCAGTATATTGCGCTTGATGCCGTAGTCATAGGCGACTACGCGCCAAGGCAGCTCGTCATCTCCACGTGCCAGCGGCTCGCGCTCTGCGTGCGTCAATGACCAACTGCCAAGCCGCCATTCATAAGCCTGCTGCGTCGTAACCACCGCGGCGAGATCCATGCCCTGCAATCCGGGGAATGACCGCGCCAGCGCAATCGCGTTCTGCGCGTCGATGTCACCGGTCATGATGCAGCCGTTGCGCGCTCCCTGCTCGCGCAGATGGCGCGTGAGCCGTCGAGTGTCGATGCCGGCAATAGCCACCACGTCGTTGCGTTCGAGGTAGTCTTGCAGAGTCTCGCGGGCACGCCAATTGCTGATCCGCGGCGGCACGTCCCGAACCAGGAGACCTGCTAGCTTAACGCCGTCCGATTCACTATCGAGCGGGTTGCCACCGACATTGCCGATGTGCGGGCAAGTCAGGGTTACGAGCTGACGAACATAAGAGGGATCAGTACAGATTTCCTGGTATCCGGTCAAAGCCGTGTTGAAGCAGACTTCCCCGACCGCGTGCCCTTCGACACCGATGGCTCGGCCGCGAAGCACAGTGCCGTCATCGAGTGCGATGATCGCAGGCCTGTCCAATGACCCTCCGAGAGCTCACAAAAACGGGAGGGATCATGAGATACCCTCCCGACTTGATTCCAGGAGTTTGAACACCAATTAAAGAGCAGGTGACAATTGTACGTCGGCACTCCGGTGAGTGTCTATCAAACAGCTGCTGACGCCGGCATCGACTTGTCCCACCCAAACCCTACGGCTAGTATATCAACTCCTACGCTGGCCGTCCGCCAGTCTCCTCCTATTCGTTACTCGCGGTGAATCAGCACCCATGAAAGCCCTTTCCCTCAAACGGCTGAACAAGGTTTATGCGGGCGGTGTCGTTGCCTTGCGCGATGTGGATCTAGAGGTCGATGAGGGGGAGTTCTTCGGCTTGCTCGGACCCAACGGAGCCGGCAAATCCACGATCATCGGTATTGTCAGCTCTCTGGTGCGTAAGACTTGCGGCAGCGCGGAGGTATTTGGCCACCCCGTCGACCGTGAGCCCTGGGAAGCCAAGTCAGTGTTGGGGCTCGTGCCGCAGGAATTTAATTTCAACGGCTTCGAGACAGTCAACCAGATCATTTTGAACCAAGCGGGCTTCTATGGAATCAACCGGCGCACGGCGCATGAGCGCGCCGAGCGCTATCTCAGCGAGCTCGGCCTGTGGAGCCGTCGCAACAGCGTATCCCGCACCCTCTCCGGGGGCATGAAACGCCGGCTCATGATTGCCCGCGCGCTGATTCATCAGCCACGCTTGCTGATTTTAGATGAGCCAAGCGCCGGGGTCGATATCGAGGTACGCCGATCGATGTGGACCTTTCTGCGCCGGATCAACACGGAGGGCACAACAATTATCCTCAGCACCCACTATCTGGAGGAAGCGGAATCGCTCTGCCGCAATATCGCCATTATCGATCGGGGGCAAATAATCGAAAATACTGATGTGCGATCCTTACTGCGCCAGCTCACGGCGCAAAGCTTTCTCCTCGATATCCAGGGAGACCTCGCCGAAGTACCGGTCATTGAGGATTTTCACCTCATGCCGGTAGATGATTCCTGTCTCGAGGTGGAGGTCCGCTCGGATCAGAGCCTGAACGAGCTATTCGCCCGGCTCGCGGAGCGCAACGTGCAGGTCGTGAGCATGAAGAATAAATCCAATCGGCTAGAGGAGCTGTTCGTGCGCATGCTCGAGCGGCCAGCCGAGGAGCGCCGCAAACCCGAGCAGATCGAGACAACCACATGAGAGGCAATGCCGTACATCCCGGCTATGCGCGCCAGACTCTGATTGCATTGCGCACGATCGCCTGGAAGGAAACCCACCGCTATTTGCGCATCTGGCTGCAAACGCTGCTGCCGCCGGCGATTACCATGACGCTGTATTTCGTGATCTTTGGCAACCTCATTGGGCCCCGTATCGGGCCTATGGCCGGTCATAGCTACATGGAGTTCATCGTACCGGGCATTATCATGATGTCCGTCATCACCAACTCCTACATGAACGTCGTGTCCTCGTTTTTCGGGGCGAAGTTTCAGCGTCACATCGAGGAGATCCTGGTCTCGCCCACCCCCAATTACACGATTCTCATCGGCTACCTTGCAGGCGGCGTGGGTCGCGGTTTGCTGACTGGGCTGATCGTTACTTTTATTTCCATGCTGTTCACGGACATCCAGATCCAACACCCGGCCATTACGATCAGTGTCGCATTCCTAACGGCGCTGCTGTTTTCTCTCGGCGGATTCCTCAATGGAATCTTCGCTCGCAAGTTCGACGATATCGCGATTGTGCCGACCTTCATACTCACGCCGCTAACCTATCTCGGAGGCGTATTCTACTCAATTGACCTGCTGCCCGGGGTGTGGCGAGAATTCTCTCTGGTAAACCCCATACTCTACATGGTGAATGCCTTCCGCTATGGCTTTCTCGGTGAGTCCGACATCCCGATCCAAACTGCTTACGCTATCATCGTCATTTTTATTGTCTTCTCGGTGTGCCTTAGCTTGTACCTGTTGCGCCGCGGAGTTGGCCTGCGAACTTGAGCAGAGCGCTTGCCAACGCGATCGCACAAGCCATACTCGCCGCTGGGCTAACCTTAGCCAACCCGCCTTAGCCGACCCGGAGCTCGTCCAAGGCGCGCCCGCCCGCTTCCCATTCCTTGACCCAGACGGGCTTGCGCCCACGTCCGGTCCAGACTTTATTCGCATCCTGGGGATGACGAAAACGTGCCGGTGCTTTGCTTCGCGGCGGTTTCCCGGTTTGACCGAGGACCAGCTCTTTCAATGTAAAGCCATAGCGCTCCGCCACTGATTTCAATTCCTGCTGCGCCTTCTTGGCGTCCATCTTACGCCGGGATTCGAGCTCCTTATCGATGTCATTTTTGAGCAACTTGAGCTCTTCTAACGAATATTTGGAGAGATCCATGGTCGTTCCTGCACCTCTTTTCCATTCAACACGAGCTACGAGTAGCGCTTCCAGCGAATTCCAGCTTCTCACAGCGTCTTGATACAGCCAACCTGACACACTTAGGCGTGTAGAAATCCTCGTGCGGGCTATGCGCAAGACACTGCAATTCTATTGCCGGAGACTAATGTAAACGCTTTGTCAGATAATTTCCATAAGGACCGACACATTCGGATAAACTCGCACGATGCCTGTTGTACCCTGCTTTACTCCAGATTGACAAGATTGCGCTGTTCCAGCGCAGAGCATCTGCGTGCTTCCAACTGCGTTTTTTGTCACGCACCAAGCTCACAACAATTGCCTTGACGTAACTACTCACCCCCTTCCGCGCAGGGTGCCTTCTCCGTACTGTCATTCTGCGCGGAGCCGTCAGGCGCAGTCGCAGAATCTAGTCGCTGGATCCTGCGACTGCGCTTCGCTGCGCGCAGGATGACGAGGGGTGAGCAGTTACGATTGGACTATGCAAACTACCAGTCCTGGCGTGCGCCGGTGGGGCCAGCGGAGACTGGTCACGAGATTGCAAAAGCCGGTCGAGCATCGCAGGCAAATGCCATGGGCTAGAAGGTGAGCGGGCGAAAAGGGCGCGAATAAGCCGTTCCTGAATAAGTCGCCCAGCCAACGCCGAAATGACAAAAACGATTAATCCGCCGACAGCCGATCGCAAACCCAATATCAACGCCTGCCACCGCGGTCCGGTTTAGCGATACTCGCGGCGACCGGCAAACGCATGGGACAGTGTCCCGCTATCCACGTACTCCAACTCACCGCCCACAGGGACACCATAGGCGATTCGGGTGACGTGAATTGCATTGTGGTGCGCCATCTCGGCAATGAACTGCGCGGTAGCCTCTCCTTCCACGGTCGAGTTGGTGGCAAGGACGATCTCGCGGATTTCGCCCTCGCAAAACCGTTTCTCTAAGCAGTCCAGCCCGAGCTCCGTCGGCCCAATGCCGTCCAACGGCGATAATCGGCCATTGAGCACGAAGTAGAGCCCCCTGTAGTCGGTGGCCTGATCCAGCGCATAGACATCGGCCGGATTCTCTACGATGCAAAGGGCGTGACGGTCGCGCTTGCTGCTGGCGCAGATTGCGCACAGCGCCTGCTCGGCCAGGATCCGGCAGCACCGGCATTCTCCGACGTTCACCACCGCCTCGGCGAGAATGCGAGCGAGTCGGGCCCCGCCGTCACGATCTCGCTGTAGGACATGCAAAGCCATGCGCTGAGCCGATTTCGGACCGACTCCCGGCAGGCAGCGCAGTGCCTCGATCAGCTCTCTGACCAGCGGCGAAAATTCTGTCATCGTATCAAAACGGCAGCTTCATGCCGGGCGGCAGCCCCATACCCTGGGCCAGACCTGACATCCTCTCCTGGGTGGCCTTCTCGAGCTTCTGAGTCGCATCATTGACGGCCGCAGCCACTAGATCCTCGACCATCTCCCGGTCGTCATAGACGCTCTCATCGATAGTGACGCGCCGCACCTCATGGCGCCCTGTCATCACAACATTGACAAGACCGCCGCCGGCTTGCCCGCGCACTTCCAGATTGGCGATCTCTTCCTGGGCTCGCTGCAGATTCTCCTGCATCTTCTGCGCTTGCTTCATCAGATTTCCGATACCACCGCCCTTCATGTTCATGCCGCCCTCTCCCGTCGATTGAGCATTGTAAATAAACCCTCAGTCCTCGCTCGGCTGAATCGAGTCAGGTATGACCCGAGCATCGAAGGCCTCCTGCAAGGCCGCGATGTTGGGATCATTCTCGATAGCCGCCTCAGCCGCCCGCTGTCGCTGCTCGAGTCGGTCGCGATCCCTCTGCATGAGCGTCTCGCCCTCGCCGCGGCCCACATCGATGCGCAGGGATAACTTCTGCGCCAGTTGATCCGACAACATCTTGCACAACCGCGCCTCTATGCCGGGGTTGAGCAGATGCGCATGACTCGAATCGATGCGCAGGCGCACCAAGTCGCCCTCGCGGCCCAACCACAGACAATGACCGGCGAGCGCCCGAACCATCCCCCCACGCGGCAGCGATTCAACCACCGCGTGCCAATCTTCCAGCGTGTGGGGCGACTCAGCGGACAATTTCAACTTGGATTCGCTCGCCGAATAGGTAGGATCCTGAGGTCCACCGCCCTGCTCCCGCACGCCGTTCGAGCCACTCGGCACGGCGGCCCCCGACCGAGGCTGCGACTGCAGTGGTTGCGGTTGCGCTGCGGATTCTTGCGTTGCCGGTGCGATCGGCGCCATTGCTGCGGGTCGAAATGCCAGCATACGCAGCAGCACCATTTCGAATCCCGTGCGCGGATCCGGCGCAAGCGGTAAGTCCCGGCGTCCCACAAGCCCAATCTGGTAGAACAGTTGCACGTCCTCCGGAGTCAACCTGCGTCCCAGATCCTGCAGTCGATCGCGCTCGGACAATTCATCGGGTAGCGCATCCACTTCGCTCTGAATCAGAGCCAGCCGGTGCAGGGTAAGCAACAACTCGGCAATAGCCGCGCTGAAATCCGCCCCACGCTCCGCCATGCGGGCCACCGCATCGAGCAGTGCCCTGCCATCCTGCACTGCCAACGCCTCCAAGAGCTCGAGCAAGAAATCGCTCTCGATACTGCCGAGCATCTCGCGCACGTCCTCATCGCGCACGGCATCGGCGCCATAGGCAATAGCCTGGTCCAGCAGGCTCAACGCATCCCGCATACTGCCATCCGCAGCGTAGCCCAAACGGCGCAAGGCCGCAGCCTCAGCCTTGATACCCTCCTGCGCCAGGATCTCGGTCAGATAATCGGCGATCCGAGCGGCCGGCAAGCGCTTGAGATTGAACTGTAGGCAGCGCGATAGGACGGTCGCCGGCAGCTTCTGCGGGTCCGTGGTGGCAAGCAGGAATTTCACGTGCGGCGGCGGCTCTTCCAATGTCTTCAACAATGCGTTGAAGCTATGCTGCGAGAGCATATGGACTTCATCGACAAGATAGATCTTGAAGCGGCCGCGTGCCGGGGCATATTGGACATTGTCCAGCAACTCACGCGTGTCCTCCACGCGCGTGCGCGAGGCCGCGTCCACCTCGATCAAATCGACGAATCGGCCCTGGTCGATCTCCTGGCATGCGCTGCACTCGCCGCATGGCTCAGCCGTGATGCCCTGGCGCTCGCAGTTGAGGCATTTGGCCAAGATACGCGCAATCGTGGTCTTGCCCACGCCTCGAGTACCTGTAAAGAGGTAGGCATGATGGAAACGACCGCTGGTAAGCCCGTTGCAAAGCGCTCTAAGAACGTGCTCCTGACCCGCCATCTGGGAAAAAGTCCGGGGCCGCCATTTGCGGGCAAGAACCTGGTAGCTCATCTAAGTGGTCCGCTGCATTGTACCATTGCCGCTGCAAGGCGTTGCGCATGACCGCGACGGAGGATTGGAGGTGGCAACGCCAGCCACATCCCGGCGCCCGAATCCGCTGCTACCGCTGCTCCCTTCCGGGCCTGACGGGGTTTACAACGTATCGCCGCGGGAGGACCGACGCTACCACCACTGCGCAAGAATCGCTCGGCAATGTAACAGGAACCCCCCAGGCTGACAAACCGTGGCCCTGCGCCGCGGAACACCACTCGCAAACCGTGCGAGCCAACGCAACGCATTGCGCTGCGATTGCCTTTGGCGACCGCACGATTGCATCCGAGTCAATGCGACAAAAAGGACGGACTGCGTCATCGGCAACGTATGTACCGCGTAATGGGGTGCGCTAAGCCAAACCAGCCAAAATCCAAACAGGCCAGCCGCTATCGCGATAGCGCCTACGAACCATTCGTTGGACAAAAGCGAGTTTTTGGATAGATCAGTGGGATGCAGGATGCCTAGCGGCTGCAAATCGCTCTCGTATTGTGCCATCAGCGTGGCATTCCTGTACGCTTCCCGCAACTCGATGAATCGCAGCGTATAGTGCCGCGCCTCTTCAAGGCTCAGCGCCTTGTCGGGATGGTATTTCTGGGCATGCGCACGATACGCGGTCTTGATTCTAGCAAGATCCCGCGTTGGCATGATACGCAAGGTCTTCCACGGATCCTTCATGCTTAGATAAGGTTATCCATGCAATTGATAGAGCGGCGAGCGGCCGATGGCATCAGGAGTGAATTCATTAAACCTTCGCACCTGGGCAACCAGCGATCCTGCGCCTGGCGCGGATCCGTACGCGGTGCGCTACCTTGGTGCAGCGTGCTAACGGCAGCGGTGGTCCCACTTCTCTGATTAACATAGTGTGTCGCTCGCCTCTATTGCAAGGGCAAGCCCGCTGGTTCACGCAAGCCGAACGCAACGGGCCGGCGGATTACTGCAATCATTCTTGCTTTTTCACGTGCTGCTCCAGAAAGCTGCGGTATTCCTCCCACAACTGCCCCCGCTTTTGCTGTCGTAAGACACCTCGAAGCCAGGGAATGAACTGACGTTGCTCATCCTCCTTCTCCTGACCCCATTCACGCCAGCACTGCAGCACCATGGGTCCGTAGGGATTGCTCTCCAGCCAGCTTTCGCCCTCGGCGGCGGCAGGATCGGTATCCACATCCCAACCTTCCCAAGTCCTGGCGAGCAGGTCGAACAGCGAATCGTGCACCGGCAGGGCCCGGATGGCTTCGTTCACCTCGTTCAGCTCCTTGGCGAGCTTGTCAAGATTCGTCGCCTCCAGATCCCGATCCCCGGCGGCATCGACGCTGGTAAGCTCGGCATGCTCGGCCTCCAGTGTGAGCAGCACGGCGTCCTTCACTATCTTCTCTTCCGCTGGTGTGTCGGCCATGATTGCATCCTCATCTATCTTAAGTTCGGCTACATGCCAGCGTCTCTCCATGGGCCATTACCCATTTAGGCCCGCATGGCGATTGATGGTTCCGTTGTTGCCTGTATTAGGCCCTGTTGACGTCCGCTCACGTTCGGATCGACGTCAATGTCAACCGTACAACCAACCTGTCGGCTTAGCTATGAAACCCCGCGGCTTAGCAAGCGCTGCGCTGCACGAGGGCCTGTTGATATTCACCCACAACGCCGCGCAGGTGGCCATTTTTTCGCAAGACAAGGCGCCGCGAGTGCAGTGTAGCCCAGCTACATAAGCGAGCGGCAACACAGGATTGCGGAAAAATGGCCCCGGCCCTTCG
>JAKDMK010000579.1 GCA_030452365.1 Nitrococcus sp. | reverse complement strand
CGCCGGCGTTGCCGACGATCGCCCGTCCCGGCTCCAGCAATAGCCGTTGCGGACGCTCTCCCAGTCGGGCAAGCAGTTGTTGGGCGTATGCATCGATTGGCGGTGGTCGCTCGTCCCGATAGCGAATACCCATACCCCCGCCGACGTCCAGGTGACTGATCTCGATGCCCACCCCCTGTAGCCGATCGATCAGTTCCAATACCCGATCCAGGGCCTCTGTGACCGGATCCACGCGCGTGAGCTGGGAGCCGATATGGAAATCGACTCCGACGACCTGGATACCGCGCAGGCTGACCGCCCGCTGGTAAACTTCCTTGGCCGTGTGTATATCGATACCGAACTTGTTCTCGCTCAGACCCGTGGCGATGTAAGGATGGGTAGCGGCATCGACATCCGGGTTGACCCGCAGCGATACGCGTGCACACACGCCCATGGACTGCGCTACCGCGGCCAAGCGATCGAGCTCCGGTTGCGATTCCACATTGAAGCAGAGGATGTCTACCTGCAAAGCCCGGCGCATCTCCGCCTCAGTCTTAGCCACCCCTGAGAACACCATTTTGGCCGGATCGCCGCCGGCGCTGAGCACGCGCTCGAGCTCGCCGCCGGAGACGATGTCGAAGCCGGAGCCGAGTCGGGCAAGAATATTGAGAACGGCCAGGTTGGAGTTGGCCTTGACCGCATAACAGATGAGATGATCGTGACCAGCAAAGGCCTCGTCGAATGCCCGCCAGGCGCTCTCGATGGCATTGCGCGAATAGACATAACAGGGGGTGCCGAAGCGTTTCGCCACGTCCGGTAGTGCGATATCCTCGGCGTGCAGACAGCCGTCGCGCAGGGTGAAGCCGTTCATGTGTCGTCCCACGACGGGTTGTTTTATCGGGAGCCCGCCTCAGCCGGCTCATCGGGCAGATACAAAGGCCCCTTGAGACCGCAGCTCGTGCTGAGCAGCAGCGCTGCCACGAGCGTGATCCAGGTGAGTCTGCTGCGCATGATCCACTCTCCGACGGCTAACCCGCCTATTATAGCGGCATGCCGAGTGCGGCCGCTTGCTAGCGGTGCTAAACAACAAGATTAGGCAAGCCCTATGCACGAGAAGTCGCTTGAGACTCTGGTGATCGAACCGGAAGGCGAGGCGCAGGCCGCGGTGATCTGGCTGCACGGGCTCGGCGCCGATGGCAGCGATTTTGAGCCTATCGTCCCCGAGCTGGGTTTGCCTCAAGACGCGCGAGTGCGTTTTGTATTTCCGCATGCGCCTTATCGGCCAGTGACCATCAATCGCGGCATGAGCATGCGGGCCTGGTACGACCTATTGGGGCTGGATGCGGAATCGCCCCAGGACGCGGCCGGCATCGAGGATAGCGAGCGGCGGCTGCGTGAGCTGATCGAGCAGCAGAACGCTCGCGGCATTGCCGCCAAGCGCATCGTGCTGGCGGGGTTCTCGCAAGGTGGGGCGCTTGCTCTGTATACGGGACTGCGCTATCCGAAGCCGCTGGCAGGCCTCATGGGTTTGTCCACCTATCTCCCTCTGCATGAATCATTGGCGGAGGCGCGCCGCGAGAGCAACGCCACGACGCCGATATTCCTGGCCCATGGCAGCCAAGATCCAGTGCTGCCCATCGCGCTCGGCGGCTACGCCCGGCGCTGGTTACAGGAAAGTGATTATGCGGTGGAATGGCATGAATACACTATGGGACATCAGGTCTGTCTGGAGGAGATTGAGGCCATTGGCACGTGGTTACAGCGGGTGCTTGCCCGGTAGCTGCGCCACCCCGCGGCACGGCTTAGTCCAAAGGGCATTTATTCGCCATGCCGCGCACGACGGATAAATGCTTGGCAGTTAGCCCGTAAAGTTAGCGGCTTATCGCGGTCTAATCTGAGGAGGCGCTGCCGGAGGTCGACATGAAGCAACTTGCGCGGATTACGACG
>JAKDMK010000153.1 GCA_030452365.1 Nitrococcus sp. | reverse complement strand
CGGTTTCGAAGAGATGACGAAGTCCATGTTTGGTGTACCTGAAAAAATCCCTGGGCTCTTCGTGAAGGTGCCAGAATAGCGGCATCGTGTACAGAGCGTAGCCTCCTGGTATACAGACGCGATATGCCTCATGCAGCGCACTTTGCGGGTCTTCCAGGTGCTCCAGGACTGCTGTGCTGAGTATGCAATCGAAGGAATTATCGTCGCAAGGAATTTCATAAGCTGTGCCAAATACGTCTATGTTTGAATTATCGTGCCGGCAGTCCTTGTGATCTAACCCGATATGCTCTTCTACGAATTCGCTCAGCAGCAATCCCTTGGCTTTTGTTCCGCACCCAATCTCAAGCATCCGCCCCGAGAAGTACCGAGAGGCTCGATGACGAATCTGCTTTCCGGCAATGCGCGCCACATTGTGAGCCGGATGCGCAATGCCGTATTGCTGGTAGTATTTTTCAGTTGTCTGCATGTTCAAGTAGTTCTATGAGTCGTAATTCCTCAGGGGTGCGGGGATTGTTCGCGGACGGCGTGAATGACTGCTCCGGAGAATTCCGAAAGTCAAGCGGTTTCAATACTTCACGCACGCGCGCCACCAAAGATTCCGGCTGGTCGCAGAACGTCTCGTACCCGACGGTCAGCACCCGCTCGGCGGAAACCCCAGAAAGATCCGCCGACAGCTTTGCCTTGAGAGCGGGCAGTTGACGTGCCACCTGCTCTGCGGGAGGCAGATCCTTCAGCGTCTCGTAGTTCGGCGATTTTACCGACCACCATTTTTCGGGATGGTCGAGGTTTTCATGGCGGCCTCGCAAGACGGAAAGCGCTACGGCGTTAATGTCACGCCCGACGATCAAGAAATAGGCGTTCGGGAAGATCCGGGCGAGCGCGTCGATGCGTAGCATGTGCTTTACGTTCTTGTTGACGAACGGCGCATCTCCGAAATTGTGCTGGACGCACGCGATCGTCCGTCGCAGCTCGCGGATGTGCTCTGGGGCTATATCGTCGAAGCGCACGTAATCGTCAAGGCGGAAGAATCGGCCCCAGAATCCGCCAGCCTCACGGGGCGCCACGGGGCCGGTTACTTTCCCATACCGGCTTCTAAAGTCTGAAGCGTAGGCGCCGTGCAGCTTCGATTGAAGGAAGGTGGTGAGGCACGGTGCCATCGGATAGTTTCCTACGCCGTTGGTGAAATAGGCAACCTGCAGGCGGTGCACGAGGTACTGGTAAATCAGCGTCGTGCCGGAGCGCGGAAGCCCGAGAATGAAAAGCTGTGGTCGGCTTGATTGATGCGCATTTAGCAACAGTCCCTTTTCGAGCAGCGGCGCAATACCCATGCCGGCAGAGGAGGTGAAGCGCCGGAGCTGCCGAATCTGGGTGTTCATTGGAACAGGTTCGTGAGGCTGGTTGCTAGTCTCAGGCGGCGATCCGTGTAGGCCCACCGCATTATAGGCCATTCGTCTGCACCGAACCGTCCCTTGAACCGTGCTACCCCATCGTGACCGCCGCTGGGGTTGAAGTCGTAATATTTGTACCCCTGCGTCAGCGCATCTCGGATGATCTCCACCTGTAGCACGTTGTTGGGATAGTAGTTGAAGTATTCCTCATACGCAGCACCATGCCACCAATCGGCATGGTTATTCCAGTAAAACACCCAAGCTCCAGCAATTACTTTTTGATCAATTTCCGCAAGCCAGAGTTTGATGTGTTGCGGGTGCTCTTGCGAAAGGCGAAATCCGTTCTCGAACAGACGCCAGGGATAACAGCTCGTCGCCTTTTCTTTCCATCTGCGGAGAGAATCCTCATAGGCGCTGTAGTAGGCCCGGTAATCGTCCAAGGACTCCGCTTGACGTACGGTGACCCCCATTCGGTGCCCCTTTTTTATGCTGCTGTTGTGCCCTTTCGAGAACCCCGATTTAATGGCGTCAAAGTCGCCGTTCAATGCTAGAATCTGCGTGACATCGATGTTTGCTTCTACACCAAGCAATCTGGCCGTGTGGAAATCAGTCTGTATGGGATTGCTAGTGATCTGGAATCGCCCCACGTTTCCGGCTAGCGCGACAGTGTAGAGATTTCCAACCTCGCTCTTCGAGATGGGGCCGTCGGCAATGACGCCGCCGTAGCACCCCGCGAAGGTGGAAGCTAACGACCTGAACAAGCCCCGCCTCCTTCGACCTGTCTGTAGTAAAGGAAGAACCATCCTAGTGCTGTTGTCACAAACGGCGGCTATCGAAGCGTCTTGCTTTTCCCTATAGGTCTCGGATGCCAACTGATGCCACAGTGGCGAGTGAAAGAACGTGGCATAAGGGCAGGCCATCGCCACTTCCCACCACATGTCACGATCAACTTCTTTGAGGATCTTCATGAAAATAGTATTTCGGGCACATTATAGACGTATCATCTTTCCATCAGGTCGGCGAAATAATGATCGGGGGGGCTGTCGTCATACTCCCACGGAAGTCGTTGTGAGCCGCCGCCCTGAGGGTGCTCGTACTATAATTTCGGGTTGCCTCCGACCGACCCACATAGTTTTTCTGATCCAGTTCATTCCGTCAGTACTCTTTCCACGGCCTCGATCACGTCGTCCACGTCGCCGTCCGTCAGCTTCGCCGATAGCGGCAAGCTCACCGTCTGGCGCCCAATACGCATGGCATTGGGATAAACTTCCGGATCCCAGCCTAGGGCGCGCTGGTAGTACGGGTGTTCAGGAAGGCTGAGATAGTGGACCCCAACTCCGATCTTGTGCCGGTTCATGGCATTGAGAAAGGCGTCGCGCGAAAGGCCCGCGCGTGCCCCGTCGATCAGCAGGGTATATAAGTGGCGCCCGTGGCGGGTGTCGGGCGCGGACGGCGCAGGCAATTCGACCGGCAGATTGGCGAAAGCCTCGTCGTAAAGCCGCCAGATCTGTTCCCGCCGCGCCAAGCAGCGCTCCACGCGTTCGAGCTGATGAATGCCGATGGCCGCCTGCAGGTCCATCATGTTGTACTTGAATCCGCATTCAACAACTTGATAATGCTTGTAGCCCTCATCGCCGAAGCGATTCCAAGCATCCTTGCTCATACCGTGAAGGGCAAGCATCTTGATGCGCGCGGCGGTATCTTCGGCCTTGGTCACCACCATGCCGCCTTCGCCGGTGACCACGTTTTTGGTCACGTAGAAGCTGAAGCAGCCGAAAGCGCCGAAGGCACCGGCCTTGCGTCCGCGATACTCGGTTTCGATGGCGTGGGCGCAATCCTCGATCAGGGTCAGATCGCGGACCGTCGCTAGCTCACATAGCGCATCCATATCGCACGGGCGGCCTGCAAAATGCACCGGCAGGATGGCGCGCGTGCGTGGGGTAACGCGCTCCGCCACTCGCTTGGGGTCAATGTTCATGGTAACGGGATCGACGTCAGCCAGAACCGGCGTGGCGCCGGCGTGCAGGACAGCGTTGACGGTGGCGCAGAAGGTTAGCGGCGTGGTGATTACCTCGTCGCCGGGACCGATGCCGGCAGCCAGGATGCTCAGGTGCAGCGCTGCGGTGCAGGAGTTGACTGCGACCGCGTGGGGCACGTTTTTATAGGCGGCGAAATCGCGCTCGAAGCGCGCCACCTTGGGACCGGTGCCGAGCCAGCCGCTCTCCATGCTGGCGACCACCTCGCGGATCTCGGCATCCTCGATGAGTGGCGCACCGAATACGAGAAAATTCTCCCGCGATCGAATTGGTGAGGCTGTCATGGCCATAGGTCAATCTCGCTGCCCTTTATTATCCACGCCGAGTGCTTTCACCTAGCTCTTCCTGGTGTGCTTGAGACGCCAACCTTCGATCCGCTAACGGATTCGCTCCTTTACTGGCGCCACATCGTCTGGTGTCAGCACCTCGTTCAAATCGGTGCTGTTAGATGTGTAGTTCGCCATTGAGTGCGCGACGCTTGACGACGATGCGACCAGCGCTGCTGCGTAGCTCGATAGGTTGGGGTGAGCACGCGAACCCCAACGTTTGTTCCGACGCGGCTACCGGAGGTGTTGGGGTTTCTCCGTCACCTCAACCTGCGCCGGGCGTGACGAAGCACTGGACCTACAGCCCCCGGATCGGTGTCCGGGGTAGGCTTCGCCGACATGACGGCGTAGAACGAGGTTGTTCGAGGTTCTCATTGGTTTTCCTGCCTACAATTTGTGTTTGAGGTTGGAGTCAGCTCTGTTCTGGATTCCCGCTTTTGCGTGAATTATGGTAACTACTCACTCCCCCTTGCACGCAGTATCCACCGACTGGATTCTGCGACTCCGCCTGACGGCTGCGGGCAGAATGACAGTATGGAAAAGTCATCCTGCTCAGAAGGGGCGTGAGTATTTACGAATTGTATAAATCAGCGTTTCCATAGCTATTGGGTCCTGCCTCTTCGGCTACGACGCTTTTGACGGGCCGATAAAATGGATAGTGCACGAAGAACCGCAGCAAGCTCGAGACATGCCAGCGCAGATGGCGCAGCTCCCGATGGCTCGCCCGCTGGGCGCCGTGTACGACGCTGGCATTGGGTGCGAGCACTACGCGTTGGCCGCTCGACCACAGCCGCATGCACAGGTCCGCGTCCTCGCAGTACAGCCGGTAGCGCTCGTCAAAGCCGTCGAGTCGGGCGAAGACCTCGGAGCGTAGGGCCATGAACATGCCGGCGACCCAATCGGGATACACCGGGTCCGCATCGATGTCGTAGTCCGGGCCGCGCATCAAGCCGCTGATCCGCCGCAGGATACGCAGGGGCGTGATGCACTGGCGCGCGCTGTCTTCCAGCTCCCCCCGCGGGCTAGCCACTCGGGGCGCGGCCAGGCCAATCTCGGGCGAGGCCAGGGCGCGCAGCAGCGCCGGCAGAGGATCCTCGCGGCATCGAACATCCGGATTGACCACGCAGAAGACGTCGCTCTCGAAGACCCCAAAGGCTGCATTGTGATTGGCGGCGAAGCTGCGGGGGCGGAGATTGCGGGTCACCCATACCGGAAAAGGCAGCTCGTCGAGCACCGGCGGCACGGGCTCTGAGAGGTTCTGGGTCAGCACCAACCGCAGGCCCGTATGGTCCCAATGCCTGAGGATGTCGGTGAGCAGTTCTTGGACGAGGTGGCCGTGGCCGTGGCTGACTACTGACACGAGCAGGCGTGGGTTGTCGTTGGGCAACTTCGAGTACGTTCTAGATTTTGTCATTTCGGCGCACGCTGAAATTCAGTAAGGCTAAGATGGACCCCGGCCTGCGCCTGCCTGTGCGTGGCCGCACGCAGACAGGCCGGGATGATGAGGCACGCCCCTCGCCGGCGGGGAGAGGGAGTTGAAAGCGGCCGAACATAATGCCGAGGATGGGCTTCACCCGGTCGATCTGACCGCGGCAGATGCGGTTGATCAGCACGCCCAGGAAGCCGAGCCATACGGTCGGCAGCGCCCAGGGCAGACGGGTGCGCGTGAAGCGCAGGCGGTTGCGCAGCGCCAGGCAATCAGTGGCGATGGCCTGGTCGGCGCGGGCGATCGTCGCGCCGCATTTGTGATAGACCCGGCTGCGGGGGGCGACGGCAAGCCGTAGGCGCCGCCGGCCGCGCACCGCCCAGTCGATCTCCTCGAAGTAAAGGAAGTAGTCCTCGCACAGCAGCCCGACCTCTTCAAGCCAGCGACGGGAGGCGAGCATGCACGCGCCGATGACATAGGACATACTTGCCTCCACCCAGCGCCCGTCCACCGGCGCGTCGGCCGCCTGGCCGGCGCCGATCACCCGGTGGGTGCCAAGCCAGGGGTTGAAGCGCGCGCCGCCGAGCGCCTGAACCCGGTTCGGGTCGTCGTAGTCGAGCAGCATCGAGCCGCAGAGCCCGGCGCCGGGGTCGCCATCCATGCGCTCTACGAGCCGGGTGAGGGCGTCCGGCGCGACGATGGTGTCGTTGTTCAGCAGCCAGACGTAGTCCGTGTCCGCTCGGGCGAGGGCATAGCGCAGCGCGACGTTGTTGCCGCCGGCGAAGCCGAGGTTGGCACCGGTGTGGATGAGAGTCAGCGGAGCGTCCGGTAGGTCGGGCGTGGGCGCTTCGGCCTCGGCGCGGGTCAGCTCCAAGCAGTCAATGGGTTTGGCTAGCGGCGCACGCAGATACTTGACCAGCGCTGGTTGACCGGGTCGCAGGGTGTCCAGCCGGCCCGCGGCCCAGTCCCGGATGCGCTCGGGTGAGCCGTCGCTCGAGGCGTTGTCGCAGACCACCACATGGTAGTTCGGATAGTCACTGCGCAGCAC
>JAKDMK010000578.1 GCA_030452365.1 Nitrococcus sp. | reverse complement strand
CTGACCGAATCCGATTTGGAGCACTTCTGCGCCGGCCTCGATGGGGTGCTGAGGGGAGCCTTAAGTTGAGAGTGGCCAAGCGTAAGGGCGTAATACCCAATGTATTACGCCGGGCTTATCGACGGGAGGCAGCATCGTGCCCAGGCATTGCGGCGCAATACGTGTTGCTATTGGCGCCCTACGGGATGTTGCGACTGCGTGCTGGTTTGCCAGAATAATGGGCAGCGGGGGGCAGGGACTGAGACGCGACGGTGCGCCTCTCACTCCTCCTGGAGTTCTTGGTCGCCACATTCGGAGGCTCATCCCCACAAAGCTGAGATTGGTACCGCGCTCATTCTGTCGCTGAAGGGGATGACTTGATCATGGTCGTATAGGATGAGGCCGCACGCGAAACGCTCGCCGGTGGCATCTGCGAGACGCCGCATTCCAGCGAAATCAGAGGCCGAGACAGTAGCGGAAGCGTTAACCTCGACTCCCACGATGCGGCCGCGCTTGTCTTCGATGACGATGTCGACCTCGTTGCCATCCTTGTCACGGAAGTGCGAGAACTCGTAGCGGTCATCAGACCAGCTTGCGAGTTTTAGAAGTTCTGCGAGGATAAACGTCTCGAGTAGCGGGCCGAACGGGGTGCGATCCCGCTTCAGGCGCGCCGGCGATATGTCGCGCAGCGCCGCGAGGAGTCCCGAGTCGAGGAAGTGGAGCTTAGGGGTCTTGGTCAACCGCTTCAGCGCGTTGGTGTACCACGGTTGTAGCGTGCGAATTAGGAACAGGCTTTCAAAGACGCCGGTGTATTTCTGCGAGGTCACGTGGTTCATGCCGAGCGGCGCGCCGAAACCTGAGTAATTGACGAGCTGGCCGGAATGCTCCGCGAGGACGCGAAGGAGCTTCGGCATCTGCTGGATTTGCTCGATCTGCGCGATGTCGCGCACGTCGCGCTGCACGATCGCGTCGATATAGTCGAGATACCAGTCCTGCCGCCGGCCCCATCGGCGTCGCGTGAGGGCTTCTGGATAGCCGCCCGCAAGAACGAGGTCAACGAGCTCGTTTCCGATCACGATCGCAGTTGGCTTCGGCGCGGCGCCTGCGAAAGCGGTTTCCAGAAAGGCCGGAGCGCCGCCGCGGATTTCCGCCTGGGCCAGCGGCAGGAGACGAACGATCTCCATGCGGCCGGCGAGCGAGTCGGCTACGCGCGGCAGCGTCGTCAGGTTGGCGGAACCGGTGAGCAGGAACCGGCCGGGCCGTCTATCGGCGTCTACGCTCGCCTTGATAGCGAGCAGCACATCCGGCGCGCGCTGGACCTCGTCGATCACCCCTCGGTCGAGCCCGCGGATGAAACCGACCGGATCGTTTGTCGCCGCCTTGAGCGTTGTCGCATCGTCGAGCGTCAAAAAGGGAATGGCGGCGCCGGCGATCTGGCCGGAGAGAGTGGTTTTGCCTGATTGTCGAGGCCCGGTGAGAGTCACAACCCGCGTATCAGACAACGCATTGCGGAGACGGCGTTCGATCAAGCGTGGGTACATCCATCAATCCGTGAGTATTAACGACCAATTGAAAGTAACGCAGAGACTAATTGAAAATCAAGTGCTGTCCACTTGAAAGCGCTTGCTCTTGGCGCCCGGTCTGGTTTACGCCTCCATGACCCTGGTTCTGAACCCGATGTGGGGAGTGGCGCTGTTGGCGGTGGCCTGGCTGCCGCTCATTCCGGTGGCAGTGAACCTTCGGGCTGGTTTGCGCGAACGATGGCTAAATGGCCAGCACATTCGCTTGATTGGAAGTTAACTGTAAGTTATTTGATAACATGTATAAGGTTAACTACACCAAGCAAGCCGACAAGGCTCTGCGCAAGATGCCCCGTAATATGGAGGAGCTGATTCGATCCAAGGTCAGGGCATTAGCGGCTTGCCCCTACGCACCGAACAACAATGCGGAGCCCCTGAA
>JAKDMK010000577.1 GCA_030452365.1 Nitrococcus sp. | reverse complement strand
CGTAGATTGCCAATGATTGCTGCCGCTGTGCTCCCGGAGGACTTCCGCCTCCGGGAGCACGGCGGCAGTGCCGCGCCGCGGGCGGGTTCAGCCGCCAACCTCTGCACGCGAAACTGGGATATTGACGATGTGGGTCGACTCGCCGATGCGCAGTGCAAGGCGCAACGACTGCGCCGTCTCTGCCTCGTTCTTGCCGGGGAAAAAGAGGTACCCATGGGCAAGCTCTCCCTCGTGGATAACCGCGTTCCCGAACGATTGCTGCTCCATGTCCTGCCTTATGTCGTGACCGACGTTGGAGTAGCGCGAGAAGCCGCCGCCGATCGCGCCGATAGCGGCGCCGCCCGCGGCGCCTTTGGCGGTATATGCGCCAACATCCCGACCCGTCACGACGCCGATCGCCGCCCCAGCTACCGCACCCGCCAACCCAGCGAGCAGCGAGCTCTTTGCCCCTGCCTTGATGCTTTCTCCTTGCGCCACGGTGGACTGCACCCGCTGCTCCGCACGGTCAATCGACAGCAATGGCCAGGCATTGCCCTGCTGATCGATGAGCAAAGTCTGCTGCGGCTGCACGGCGATCGTTTGGCCGCTTTGATTGTCAATCACAATCTGCACCGGCAGCAATCCGGCGCTGCGTATATTGAATCCGAACGCCTGCTCGGCCGCCTTGGGGTCGACGAAGGCGCGCGCTAATATACGGGCGCCCTCGACCTCCACTGCCCCATCCTGGGCCGACGGCAAGGGCACCGGGGCCACTCGCTCGCCGTAGGTAGTGCAACCGGCTATGGTCAGCATCGCTGTCATCAGGACGGCGAGCATGGGGCGGTGTAACAGCTCACAATTGTGCATGCGGACTCCGTATTGCATGTGGCAGGGCAGGGTCGTGGCAGTGGGCGCCGTGGGTGGATTGCAACAGGTACTATGCCGGGCGTTCACCTTGCCAGCCGGGTTCTCCAAAGGATTTACCCGCACCGGCTCAACCCGGTCCCAAAGCCCCTTCTCCCGAAGTACGCAGGCCACCAGTCTGGCGTAGGGGGAGGTGGGCGACATGAATAGCTTCGTGGTCTGTTCCTTATGGTGCGATTGCAGGGACTCAAGCGAGCCACATTGCGTTTTCGGCAATGCGGGTTGGAAAACCTCAATGGTAACGGTTTTTGCCGCCGCGGAGCACGCCGAATCGGCCCAGCGCAAGCGGCGTGCCTAGTCGGCGTAGAAGCAGCGCTGCTCCCGGGCCATGGCACTGACGACCACGGCCGGTGCATAGCGGCTGTCCACGCGGGACTCGAATCGCTCGAGCGTGCTTGCCACGTTAGCAAGGCCGAGGCTGTCCATAAAACGAAAGGGCCCGCCACGAAACGGTGGGAAGCCGATGCCGAACACCGCGCCGATATCCCCGTCGCGCGCGCCGCGAATGACGCCCTCGTCCAGGCAGCGCGCCGCTTCGTTGAGCATCAGGATAAGCGTACGATCGACGATTGTCGCCGCGGCCATTTCCTGCTGCGGGCTCACCCCCAACAGACGATAGACGCTCTCATCGACCTCCTTGCCGCTGCGCTTGCCGCCGTAGCGATAAAAGCCCCGCCCGGTCTTCTTGCCCAGGCGGTTCGTATCGAGCATGCGCTCGATAGCGCTCACCGGCTGCATGCGCTCGCCAAAAGCCGCGCGCAGGACAGGGGCCACCTTGGCGATGATATCGATGCCCACCTCATCGAGCAGCCTGAATGGGCCTACCGGAAAGCCGAAGCGCACCAGCGCCTGATCGATGTGATCGATGGCCACGCCTTCTTGCAGCAAGTGCACCGCCTCGTTGAGATAGGGGGCAAGGATGCGGTTTACGTAGAAACCCACCCCGTCGCGAACGAGAATCGGCGTCTTGCCTTGTGCGCGGGCAAACGCCATCGCGCTGGCGATGACCTGCGCCGCGGTGCCCTCATGGGCGATT
>JAKDMK010000152.1 GCA_030452365.1 Nitrococcus sp. | reverse complement strand
CGCCGGAGAACTCTATGCGTAGCGGTCGAGCCATGAGGCGAATATACGCAATGCGACGTGTTGCTACAATGCGAGAACTGACCCCGCTGCTCCCCGCTGCTCCCTGAATCGATCGAGTCATATGCGCTTGCGGTAGATCACCTTGTCGTCGTCGGCGGCGTAGAAATTCGCCGCCACCTCATGGACGCGGTAGCCCATGTGCTCGTAGAACGCGCGGGTCGGGGCGTACTGTGCTCGGCCGGCGGTATCGATGAGCATGGTCTTGGCACCCGCGGCGCGCGCGCGGCGTTCGGTTTCACGCAACAGCGCGCGCCCGATACCGCGGCGCTGGCCAGCGGGCGCCACCGCGATCCAGTACAAATCGAATTCGCAGGAGCCGGGCGCGATTGGCCCGTAACAGGCATAGCCTATGAGCGCTCCGCCCGGCGCGTCGGCAAAGACGCAGCGATAGTCCGAACTCTCACCGTGCGCCAACGCGTCGTCGACTAGCTCGACCGCGATCTCCACTTCTTCGGCCGAGAAGAAACCGGTCGCGGTAACGAGCGTACGCACAGCCTCGCGGTCGGCGGGCCGTGTGCAGTACCGCCACTGCATCAGCGCACCGGCGCGGGCCGGCCGTTCGCCTGGCCTTCCCGTAGCCCCGTGAAGAAATGCCGCGCGTTCACCCCGAGTGTCTGCGTGCGGTAGCCTCCTTCCTGCACAACCAAGGTCGGCAGCCCGAGCGAGGCGATAGCGCGGCCATTGGCGCGAAAATCGCGGCTGGCCAGCTGGAACGAGCCGGTCGGGTCGCCTTTTGCCGTGTCGAGTCCCAGCGCCACGACCAGGAGCTCCGGTTTGTGTTTCACGATCCGGTCGAGGGCTTTAGCAAGCTCCTTGCCGAAGCGCTCGCCGTCGATGCCTTGCGGCAGCGGCAGGTTGACGTTGTACCCCCGGCCACGTCCTTCGCCTTTCTCGTCGTCGAAGCCCGAGAAGTACGGGTAGGTGTCGCGTGGATGGCCGTGCAGAGAGATCGTCAGCACGTCTTGCCGCCGCCAGAAGATGTCCTGCGAGCCGTTGCCGTGGTGATAGTCGATGTCGAGCAGGGCTACGCGGGCGTGGTTGCTCAGGTAATGCGCGGCAATGCTCGAGGAATTGAAATAGCAAAAGCCGCCGAATGCCTCGCGCTCCGCGTGGTGCCCCGGCGGGCGCACGAGCGCATAAGCCGCGGGCGCGCCGTTAAGCAGGCAGTCCGCCCCGGTAAGCGCGCAATCAACTGCACCGCGCGCCGCATGCCAGGCGTTTTTGTTCAGCGGCGTGAAGGTGTCGATGCAGTAATAGCCCGCACGCAGCGGCAGCTCCCGGGGCAGCCGTGCACGGTTGCGCACCGGAAAGACGTAGGGGTAGATCGACTCGCCGGCGGGCACGTTGGCGCAGGCCTTTTGCAGATAGCGCACAAAGCTGGGCTCGTGCACCGCTTCGATGTGAGTACGGCTGTAGTGCCGCGGGGCCGTTTTGGCGAAGAAATCCGTGCGTGCGAGCTCCTTCACGATCGAGGCGATGCGCACCGGTGCTTCCACGTAGCCGCGGTCCTTGATGTGGTGTATCGAGTGGCCCTCGTTGACGATCAGCGCAATGCGGTGTACGGCGGATTTGCGTTGGGCCGTAACAACCTCGGCAGGTAGGTAGCGGGGTTCCCGGAGTAGGATGGGATCGTCGTGGAACGATCGCACGACGCGGTCGACGTACTCCGGCGGACACACCGGTCCGTACTTGCGCTCCAGAATAGCGCGCGCGATAACCTGAGCCTGCTTGCGCGACAGTGGCCGCTCGTTCTGGCCCAGGTTGTCGAACATGAGATAGGGCGGGTCGGTGTCGCTGGGCTCTAGCGGCGTGGCATATTCCGTGTTGGCGACCGGGCGCGCACCGTAGCGCTCGTAGAACTTCAGTCGTGCGGCATTTTGCTTGCGCACGGTGGGATCGGGTGAGAGCGCCGGCTCGTCGGGCAGGCATTCAAAAAACAAGCCGGCGACATCGAGTTGCAGTGCTTGCTCGCGCACCCGTTGGTAGAGCGCGCCGCCGATGCCGCCGCCGGTTTCCGCGCGGCCCGCGGAGATGTAATCGAGATAGCAGAAGTCGAGATCGGGCGCGTGCAGGAGCAGTGCAAAGCCAAGCACCCTCTCCGCGCCGTCCTCGGCAACCAGCAGCATTGAGCGGAAGCGGTACTTCAGCGGATTGGCGAGCCGCGCCGGCAGCTGCCCGATCTCCTTTTCCGCAATTCCGGTGAACTGGACGCGGAGCATTGCCTGCACCTGCGCCAGGCGTTGCCGGTTGCCGAGCGTAGTGGCGTCGAAAATACGGTGGATGCGGAACACGCGGCCACCTAGCCCAAACTATTCATGATTGCGTTCACGCCCGTAGAAGATCCTTTTGTGCAGAAGATATAAGATTCCCGTAACTACTCACCCCTCGTCATCCTGCGCGCAGCGAAGCGCAATCGCAGGTTCCAGCGACCAGGTTCTGCGACTCCGCCTGACGGCTGCGCGCAGAATGACAGTACGGGAAAGTCATCCTGCGCAGAAGGGGGTGAGTAGTTACAGATTCTCTTGAATTACATAGGTGCTTGGTTCCTGTCCGACAACGCACTGTTGCCTGCGACATATAGAGCCTGTAGCAGCGGCGCCCTCGCCGCGAATAGCGCAATAGGAAATCGCGGCGATTCAGGGATAGTCCGAGCCAGCGTTAGACGGCGTGTTTGAGTAGGCCGGTTTCCTGCGGCAGAGCCGCCTTGAGTATGTGTTCGATAAGTCGCTCGTATGAGAGTCCGGCCTCGGCCGCCGCAGCCGCGAAACCGGCGTCCAGGGAAAGACAGGGATTGGCGTTCACTTCCAGCACCAGCGGCCGATCCTGTTCGTCCAGCCGGATGTCGATGCGGGTATAGCCGTGCAGGCCGAAGAGACTCCAGCACTCTAGCGCCGTGCGCCGGATCGCCTGCTCGAGCGGCGGGGCGAGGCGCGGGTAGACACGTTGCGTCGCCCGGTATTCGATGGCGGATTCGTCCCATTTGGCGGCGTAGCCGACGATTTTCGGCTTGCCGGGCGCGTAGCCGGCGAAGGTCATTTCCGCAAGCGGCAGTACCTGCGGACAGCCCCCTTGCTCGAGCAGCGACACGTTGAACTCGCGGCCCTCCAGGTAGCGCTCCGCGAACCATAACCCGCCGAACTCACGGGTACGTTGCGCCATCGTCGCGCGCGCCGCGGCGCGGCCGAGGACGACCGAAGTATCATCGAGCCCGAACGAGGCGTGCTCCCAAAGTGACTTCACGATCCAGCGGCAGCAATCGTCGCCGGGCCGCGCGGCGGCCGTGAACCAATCCGGCGTGGCGATGCCGTGCGCCATCATCCGGCGTTTTGCCGCGATCTTGTGCGAGGTGACGTGCAGGGTCTCACCGTCGCTGCCCGTGAACGGGATACCGGCCTGCGCCAGTAGCTTGGGCACGGCCCCGATCAGCTCGCCGCGCCCGCCGAGCGATTCGACGAGATTGAATACACAGGTGGGGCGCTGGCGGCGCACTGCTTCCAGCCCCCGGTCGATATCGAGGCCGATCGCCTGCACGGGCGCGGCAACGCCCAGCCGTTGCAACGCCCCGGCGACTTCCCGTACCTGCACGAGCGCATCGAGCTCGTCGGCACGGGCCCCGGGTGCGAGCTCTTCGTGGATGATAAGGACAGAGTCTCGCATCATGGTCTTGGCACCAGAGCTGCTTGCGCGCGCAGAGTGCGCGGCAGGTCCGCCGATATGGACTTTACGCGCGATGTGCACTGCTGCATCGTCACAACTCGCCGGCGTCATGCCGCGAGCGGCCGGTCAGGTACACGCGCGGCGCGGCAGCGGGTCTGCGCCGAACTCATGATGCGCCCGATCAGCATCAGGTAATCCATCCCTACTTTCGCGGCCATGATGGGTAGGTCGGAGTGTTGCGGATGCAGGCCGGCGAGTGGGTTCACTTCGATGAAGTTCGGGCGTCCCTGCTCATCGAGGCGCACGTCAACGCGACCGGCGTCACGGCAACCGAGCACGCGGAACGCGCGCAGCGCCAAGGCTTCGACTCTTCGTGCCAGCCGCTCGTCGTCGAGCAGTCGATACTCCACCAGCTCCTCGCAGTTTTCCTTGTTCCGGTAAGAATAGACGTGCGGATCGGCACCGGCGAGGAGCGTGATCTCCATCGTCGCGATGGCCGACGCGTTGCGCCCGCTGCCGAGAATGCCGATCGTGAACTCGCGCCCCGGCAAGAAGCGCTCGACCAAGACCGGCTGGCGGTATGTTGCCAGAAGTTCGCGGCAAACCGCTCGCAGCTCGGTGGCGTCATTGACGCGAGAGGCGCTGGTCACACCCTTGCCAGTACCCTCGGCGACAGGCTTCGCGAACAGCGGGAAGGGCAATTTCACGTTGCGCGCCGCGGCTGCATCCTGCACCACGGCAAAATCCGGTGTGGCGATCCCGGCCGCCCGCACCACGTTCTTGGTCATGCCTTTGTGCAGCGTGAGCGCGCAGACCAGCGGATCTGAGAAGACATACGGGATTTGGTAAGCGTCAAGCAGCGCCGGAACCTGTGCCTCGCGCCCCCAGCCGTGTAGGCCTTCGCAGATATTGAACACAAGATCCCAGCGATCACCCCCGACCAGCCGTGTGGCGAGCTGCCGCACATGCCCAATCCGGTCGACGCCATAGCCGAGATCAGAGAGCGCGCCGGCGATCGCGTCGATCGTCTCGGCGCGGTCGAGCTCGGCGGTCTCAAGCTCGCTGTAGCCGGCGGCGAGCCACGCATCGCGCAGGTCATAGGTGATGCCGACGCGTAGCGGGGAGCGCCTCAGGGGGGCGCGCGTTAGCAACTGGTGTTGAACTACCCCGGTATTCACGGCCCGGCGCTGCATCGCCGTGCGCTTCGTGATTGCGTGCTTCATGGCCGTGCCTCCGCCGCCGTGGCGGCATTCGCGAGTGAGGGCTCCGGGTCAGGGTAGCGGTAAATGCCGCCGTCGTAACTCGAAAGCAGCAGGTCGTCGCCATCGTAGCCGGCCACGTACTCGGGCGCGATCGGGATCTTGCCGCCACCGGCCGGTGCATCGACTACAAACGTCGGGACGGCATAGCCCGTGGTGTGGCCGCGCAGGCCGCGGATCAGCTCGACACCTTTCGAGACCGGCGTACGAAAGTGCGCGGAGCCCGAGATCGGGTCGCACTGATAAAGATAGTACGGCTTTACCCGGATCCTGAGCAGACCGTGCATTAGACGCCTCATCGTCTCGAGGTCATCGTTTACGCCCTTGAGCAGCACCGTCTGGCTGCCGAGCGGTAAACCAGCGTCGGCGAGGCGAGCGCAGGCATCGGCGACTTCCGGCGTCAGCTCGTCCGGATGGGTGAAGTGCAGGCTCATCCAGAGCGGATGGTAGCGCTTCAGGATGCGCGCGAGCTGCGGCGTGACGCGCATCGGCTGCACCACCGGCTGCTTGCTGCCGATGCGCAGGAATTCGACATGCGGGATCTTACGCAGGCGCCTCAAGAGGTAGTCGATGCGGTCGTCGTCCAAGGACAGCGGGTCGCCGCCGGAGATCAGCACGTCGCGCACTGCGGGTGTCTGTTCGATATAGGCCAGCGCCACCTCGATGTCGGTCTTCTTCACGCTGCGCTCGCCGACCGATCCCACCATGCGGGCGCGGGTGCAGTAGCGGCAGTAGACCGAGCAGAAATTGGTGACCAGGAGCAGCACCCGGTCGGGGTAGCGGTGCACGAGGCCCGGCACCGGGCTGTGGCTATCCTCGCCGAGTGGGTCGTCGTTCTCGCCGCGGGAAACCTCGTACTCGCCGAGCACGGGCACGACGGTGCGCCGGATGCCCTGCGTGGGATCGTTGCGGCTGATGAGACTTGCATAGTAGGGCGTAATGCCCACCGGCAGCGCGCCTGTGTGACGTTTGATGGCCGCGGTTTCATCCTCGGAGAGGACGATCATGCGCTCGAGGTCCGTTAGATTGCGGATGCGGTTACGGTTCTGCCAGCGCCAGTCGTTCCAATCGTTGACCGTGGCGTTCGGGTAGAACGTTGCCTGGAATTCCCGGCTCCGAGCCGAGACGCGAAACTTCGACCGATCGTGCCTGGCGATGATCGGCTTCAGGGGACTGGCGGCGGGTGCGGGGCGGAGGGAATGGGCGACAGCGGGAGACGAGGCGGGTTCACAGCTCCCAGTGTCGGGCGGTTCTTCGGCGGTTTGCGTGGCGGTTTTCATTTC
>JAKDMK010000576.1 GCA_030452365.1 Nitrococcus sp. | reverse complement strand
AGTATATTACCTATGCGGGTGAGCGCTTGCAGCTCAAAGCCGGCATGGCCGTTACGGCCGAAATCAACCTCGGTGAGCGCAGTGTCATGGAGTATCTGCTCTCGCCGATTGAGCGCACCCTCGACTACGCGGCAAAGGAGCGCTAGCTACAGATCTGAGTTAGGCTCAACTTGAAAGCGAGCGCCTTCGGTTCGCCGCAGCGCTATGCTCCCTTGCAAGCCGGTACTGCGGGCGCCTTATTATTTGGTGTGGTTGCAATTGGAATGATGTGTTTCGGGTAAACTACCGTGGAGGGCAGCGGGTGCAACGATGACCAAGTACTTGATTCCCATCCTAGGCTTGTCGGCGTTGTTGTTGCTGCACGGCTGCGCTACCGTTCCTGAATCCAAACCGCGGCCAGCTGCGGAGTCGCGCGCTGAGAAGGTGAAACCACCGGAGATGGTCCCACGGGCGGCGGCGGTGATGAAGCCGAGCCAAGCCGCCACGCGACCGGCGTTCATCTACCGGATCACCGATACCGGGTTCAAGTCGGTCACGGACACGAGCGATCTGCAATCCCGGCATCGGTTTCGGCTTGCTTGGCATGTCATTGAGGTCAATAGCGCTACGCGCTACTACGGCGGCTTGGTGGCGGATATCGACGTAGGGACACGGCTGCGCGCGGCAGGTGTCTACCACAACGACGTGATCGTCGCCGATGCCATCTACATCGATCGACCGGCGCGGACTCCAACCGTGTCCGCGACCTCCGCTGGCGAAACCGGTGCCGGCAAGAGCGAGCAAGCGGCTGCCACCGAAGCAAGGGTTCCACAGCGCGCCACGGGGCCGAAGTTCGAGCAGACGAACGTCAATACGCCATCGGCCAATGCAAGACCTGCTGCAGAGCAAAAAGGGGGCGCCAAAGTCGCAGCGCCACCGATGATGAGTCCGCCGTCCGCCAAGTCGAGCACTCGAGCATCGTCTGCTGATGCGTCGTTTACCGTGACGGTAAAGGTTACCCCCCCTTCGACGCAGGCTCCGGAGGCAAAGCTTGCTGAGGCCGGACAGCATCTCGCGCCATCGCAGCCAGCGCCATCCGCGAAAGAGGCGAGCGAGAAGCCCGCCGGGCCGTCGACGGGTGCCGGCGCGAGCCGTGATTTCAGTCACTTCGTTTTCGACGATCGCAACCTGCCCATGGCCTTAGATCATGGCTGGACCCTGGATCGACAACGGGATGTCGTCGACGGCGCAACCCGTTGCGTGCTGCTCTCACCTGAGTTCTCGATGTTCGACGGTTATTACCCCGCCAAGGTGTGGTTGCGTGTCAATACCGTGCGAGCGTGGGTGAAGACCGACTCGAACATCGATACCAGCTACCCGAGGCAGGGTCTGCGCGTGGATGGGGGGGAGCTAGCGCCATTCGCAGAAGAGCTGACCGATGAGCAAACCGCTTATACGGATGCCCTGGTGCTGCGCCGCCTGGCCGATGGGCACACGCTGACGGTGACACTCGGGTTCTGGCCGACCTGGCCAAAGACCAAGACGCAGACGGCAAACATCGATCTTGCTGGTTCGGCCAACGCCTATGCAGCGCTTCAGGCATGTTCGCAACAACAGCAGGCCGCGGCGAGTGGTCCGGCCTCCACGGGGAGTGGTGCACAACCATGAGCCTGCGACTTAAGTTTAACTTGGCATTAACCTTTGCCATGCTGGTCGGCATTGGCCTAGCCGCGTTATTTAGCTATCGCTTCCTCGAGCGCAACGCCAAGCAAGACGTGCTCGACGGCGCCCGCATCATGCTGCAGAGCGCGCTCTCGGTTAGGCAGTATACCGTGTCGGAGATTCGTCCTTTATTGGCTTTGCAGCAGAAGCGCCAGTTTCTGCCGCAAACCGTTCCGGCCTACGCGGCGCGTAAATACATCGAACAGTTGCAGAAAACGTATCCGGATTATAGTTATCGAGAGG
>JAKDMK010000575.1 GCA_030452365.1 Nitrococcus sp. | reverse complement strand
GTCCTCTTGGCATCATGCAGGCTTGTCTGGACGCAGCCTTGCCTTATAGCCATGAACGCCGGCAGTTCGGCCGGCCGATCGGCGAATTTCAGCTCATTCAGGCGAAGCTCGCCGATATGTACACCCATCTGCAGGCCTGCAAGGCCTATGTCTATGCCGTGGGCGCGGCGTGCGATCGCGGCGATGTGACGCGCAAGGATGCCGCCGGGTCCATCCTTTACGCCGCGGAGCGTGCCACGCAGATGGCGCTGGAGGCGATCCAGATCCTGGGCGGCAATGGCTACATCAATGAATACCCCGTGGGCCGTCTGTTGCGCGACGCCAAGCTCTATGAAATCGGCGCCGGCACTTCGGAGATCCGGCGCATGTTGATCGGCCGCGAGCTGTTTCGGGAGACAACTTAGCCGTTGAGCGCCTGCACACTAATGCTGGCGCGAGCGGATCGGGCGGTGAGGCATCGGGCACCTTAGGGATGAGCGTAATTCGCAGCACAATCGATACACACTCCGCGGAATTTCGCCGCAACCGCAACGCCATGGCCGCGCTGACCGACGAGCTGCGCGCGCAGGTCGGGCGCGTGAAGCGCGGTGGTAGCGACCCGGCCCGCAGCCGCCATCTCGCGCGCGGCAAGCTGCTGCCGCGGGATCGTATCCGCGTGCTGCTGGATCCGGGCTCACCGTTTCTCGAGCTTTCCCAGCTTGCGGCCCATGGCGTCTACTCGGAGAACATTCCGGCCGCCGGCCTCATCACCGGCATAGGGCGAATCGCCAAGCGCGAATGCATTGTCATCGCCAATGACGCCACCGTGAAGGGCGGCACCTATTACCCGCTCACCGTCAAAAAGCACCTTCGCGCACAGGAGATCGCTGCCCAGAACCGCCTGCCCTGCATCTACCTGGTGGACTCCGGCGGTGCCCACCTGCCGAGCCAGGATCAAGTCTTCCCGGACCGCGAGCACTTCGGGCGCATCTTTTTTAACCAGGCCAACATGTCGGCCGCCGGAATTGCGCAGATCGCGGTGGTCATGGGATCGTGCACCGCCGGCGGCGCCTACGTCCCGGCAATGGCCGATGAAAGCGTCATCGTGCGCGAACAGGGCACAATTTTTTTAGGCGGCCCGCCGCTGGTGCGAGCCGCCACCGGCGAGGAAGTAAGCGCCGAGGAACTCGGTGGCGCCGATGTACATGCACGGACCTCCGGCGTCGCGGATCACTACGCAGTCAATGACGCCCATGCGCTCGGCATCACTCGGCGTATCATCAGCCACCTGAACGCCCGCAAGCGCCCGGAGCTCGCGCTGCGCGAGCCGCGCCCGCCCCGCTACGATCCCGGCGAGCTGCATGGCGTGGTATCGGCCGAGCTCAAGCAATCCTATGACGTGCGCGAGGTGATCGCCCGCATCACCGACGCCAGTGAGCTCGATGAGTTCAAGGCGCTCTACGGCAGCACGCTGATCTGCGGCTTCGCCCATATCCACGGCTACCCGGTGGGGTTGCTCGCCAACAACGGCGTGCTCTTCTCCGAATCCGCGCTCAAAGGGACGCACTTCGTTGAGCTCTGTAGTCAACGCGGCATCCCGCTGGTGTTCCTGCAGAACATCACCGGCTTCATGGTGGGCCGCAAATACGAGGCCGGCGGCATCGCCAAGGACGGTGCCAAGCTCGTTGCCGCCGTGGCCTGCACCCGGGTGCCGAAATTCACGGTCATCATCGGCGGCAGCTTCGGCGCCGGCAATTACGGCATGTGCGGGCGTGCCTACGGCCCGCGGCTGCTGTGGATGTGGCCCAACGCCCGTATCTCGGTGATGGGCGGCGAGCAGGCGGCCAACGTACTGGCGCAAGTACACCGTGACGGGCAGGAGCGTCAGGGCATGACCTGGTCGGCCGCGGCAGAGGAGGCATTCAAACGGCCCATCCGCGAGCAGTACGAAGCGCAGGGCCATCCC
>JAKDMK010000151.1 GCA_030452365.1 Nitrococcus sp. | reverse complement strand
GGTGCATTTGCACGCAACGGCGAAGCCAGGCGAATGACACGCCTGCACCAGGGCAATCGCACATGACCCCGCACGGGGTTCGATATGGCCACCGGCTCTCTGGGAGCGCAATGGAGAAAACCATCCTCAACGTTCCACGTTCCGACGAACTGGTTCGCGTACATCGGGGAAAGGAAAGCGCTCAGCGCCGTCACGCTGGCGCAAGAGGCTGCGGGGAGACGGTTACGCCTACATGCAACCCCAGGCCGTTTAGCACCTTTACAAGACGGTCGATAGTGAAGCGGTCAAGATCGGCATTGCGGATACGGGAAATATCAGCCTCCTGTATCCCAGCCTGACGTGCGGCCGCTGCGTTGGTCAGTGATCGCTCCCGCAGGATACGAATGATTTCGGCCGCCAGTTGCGCCTTTATCTGTTCGGAATCGGCATCCGGCAGGCCCACATCACGAAAGACATTATCGCTGCCTCTGACAAGTTCCAGCTCTTCGCTCATTATAACTGCTCCTTTAGCCGTTTGATCCGCGCGCGGATCAGATCGATCTCTTGCTTCGGGGTCTTGACGCCAGTGGTCGATTTCTTCTGAAAGGCATGCACCACCCAGATATCCTTATCAAGCTGAAGGGCATACACAACCCGGTAAGCATTACTCCGGTAGGCAAGCGCAACTTCAAAAATAGCGGACCCCAGCAGAATTTGTGGCGTCGGCGATCCACACTTTGGCGAGATCTACCAGACGTCATGGCCGAACCACGGCAACTCGCGTGCCCGGTAGTGGGCGCCGCCACGGGGCTCCATCGCGACGAGGCAGGCTGGTTACTGCGCCATAAAGCGGCGGGCTGGATTCACAGCTCGGTAGGTTGGGGTAAGTTCGCGAACCCCAACAGTTGCCCTGCCACCGCGCCCCTACTTGGTGCACCCATAAAAAAAGCCCCGCATTGCTGCGGGGCTTTTGGCCAGTGCACTCGAGTGTGCGACTGGTTACATCATGACCATATCACCCATGCCCCCGCCCATGCCGGCGCCGGCACCCATCACATCTTTCTCTTCCTTTGGGTGCTCAGCCACCATGGCTTCGGTGGTGATCATGAGGCCGGCGATCGAGGCGGCGTTCTGCAAAGCGGTGCGGGCAACCTTGGTGGGATCGAGAATACCCATCTCCACCAAGTCACCGTACTCGCCGGTCTGGACGTTGTAGCCGAACCGGCCTTCACCCTCGCGCACCTTGTTGACGACAACGGCGGCATCCTCACCGGCGTTGCTGACCAGAATGCGCAGCGGCTCCTCGATCGCCCGGCGGACGATGGTGATTCCGACATCCTGGTCGTGGTTTTCGCCTTTGAGTCCATCGAGGGCCTTTTGCGCGCGAATCAAAGCCACGCCACCGCCGGGGACGATACCCTCCTCGACAGCCGCGCGGGTCGCGTGCAAGGCATCCTCGACACGGGCCTTCTTTTCCTTCATCTCGACCTCGGTGGCGGCACCGACCTTGATTACCGCGACTCCGCCGGCGAGCTTGGCCACGCGCTCCTGCAGCTTCTCGCGATCATAGTCCGAGGTGGCGTCTTCGACCTGCTTGCGGATCTGCTCGACCCGGCCCTTGATGTCCTCATTGCGCCCGTTGCCACCGATGATGGTGGTGTTTTCCTTGGTCACGTTGACCTTCTTGGCGCTCCCCAAGTCGTCCAGACTCGCCTTCTCCAAGGTCAAGCCGATCTCCTCGGAGATCACGTTGCCGCCAGTAAGCACGGCGATATCCTGGAGCATGGCCTTGCGACGATCACCGAAGCCGGGCGCCTTCACGGCAGCCACCTTGACGATGCCGCGTATGGTGTTGACTACCAGGGTCGCCAAGGCCTCGCCCTCGACGTCCTCGGATACGATCAGCAGCGGCCGGCTGCTCTTGGCAACGCTCTCAAGCAGCGGCAGAAGCTCTCTGATATTGGAGATTTTCTTATCGCAGAGCAGGACATAAGGATCGTCGAGCTCCGATGACATGTTCTGCTGGTTGCTGATGAAATAGGGGCTGAGATAACCGCGGTCGAACTGCATGCCCTCTACCACTTCGAGCTCATTCTCCAGAGTGGAGCCCTCCTCGACCGTGATCACCCCCTCCTTGCCGACTTTCTTCATCGCATCGGCGATGATCTCGCCGATGGCGGTCTCGGCATTGGCGGAGATGGTGCCCACCTGGGCGATGGACAAATCGGTATCGCAGGGCTTGGAGAGCTTCTTCAGCGCCTCGACGGCTGCCTGGACGGCCTTGCTGATGCCGCGCTTGAGATCCATGGGATTCATGCCCGCGGCAACCGCTTTCATACCCTCGCGCAGTATGGCCTGGGCGAGCACGGTCGCGGTCGTGGTGCCGTCACCGGCATTATCGGAGGTCTGCGAAGCCACCTCCTTGACCATCTGGGCACCCATGTTCTCGAACTTGTCCTTGAGCTCGATCTCCTTGGCGACGGAAACGCCGTCTTTGGTCACGGTTGGTGAGCCGAAGCTTTTCTCCAATACGACGTTACGACCGCGCGGGCCCAGCGTCACCTTGACCGCGTTGGCCAGAATGTTGACTCCCGCGATCATGCGGTGGCGTGCGTCGTCCGAGAAGCGTACATCTTTTGCTGCCATTGTCGGTTTCCCTCTACGAGAATTCGATCCATTAACTAATTCGGGAGAGCTTTGCGAGGTTCCGCTTAGCCCTCGATCACGGCCATGACATCGTCCTCGCGCATGACGAGGAGATCTTCATCGCCGATCTTGACCTCGGTGCCGGCAAACTTGCCGAACAGCACCTTGTCGCCAACCGTGACGTCCGCCGGGCGTATTTCACCATTGTCGAGCTGTTTGCCATTGCCGACAGCAATGACCTCGCCGCGAATCGGCTTCTCGGTCGCGGTATCCGGGATAACGATGCCCCCCGGCGAGGTCCTCTCCTCCTCCAGGCGCTTAATGACTACTCGGTCATGCAAGGGGCGTAGTTTCATCGAGCCTTACTCCCTATTAAGATGTGCCAAAACGAGATTCCATAGTGACCGGCGGTTGTTAGCACTCGCCGATGGTGAGTGCTAATGATAGCGACCATTGCACGCCAGTCAATAGCCTGATCGTCAGTCGGTAATCGGTGCTTGTTATCGTTGGCGGTCTGAGTGGGGTTGATAGTGGTAAAATTCAATAGTGGCTGGCAAACGCAGTGAATGATTCGAGACCATGCCTGTGACGACAAACTGCCTTTTGGTGATCTCCACCTGTCCGGATAAGCATTGCGCGGACACCATCGCAGCGGCGTTGGTCGAAGGCGGCCATGCCGCCTGCGTCAATATCGTGCCCGGGTTGACCTCGGTCTATCGCTGGCAAGGCAGAATTGAGCGGGATTCCGAATGGCTGCTGCTGGCGAAGACGACATCCGACGCCTATCCCCGGGTGGAGGAGACCGTAAGTCGGCTGAATCCGAACGAGCTTCCCGAGATTATCGCGCTCCCGGTTGAGCGGGGTCTGGCGGATTACCTCCAATGGGTCGTCCAACAAACGGCACAAGAGGACTGACCGGCGATGGGGCTGCGGTTGATTGCGCGTCTGGTGTCGCTGCTGGCATTGTTCGTAGCCTTCGGCACGGCTGCCGCGCCGGGCGGCGTGTTCGGGGATCTCTTCGGCAGCGAGGAGCCGGCGTTGCTGCGGGTGGAGCAGGCGTTTCCGATCAGCGCCGAGCTGACTGCGCCGGATCGTATCAGTGTCCGCTGGGATATACAGCAAGGCTATTATCTTTATCGGGGCAAGCTCGCCTTCGAGCTCTCAGGCACGGGCAATGCGATCCAGCGCGTACAGACCCCCGCGGGGGAACCGAAGGAGGATCCCTACTTCGGTCGCATGGAGGTTTACCACCGGCCGATCGAGGCCACACTGGAGCTCGCGCGCACGGTGCGCCAGCCGCTCGAGCTGGTGGCGCACTATCAGGGCTGCGCCGATGCCGGGCTGTGCTACCCGCCACAAACAACTCGCATACGCCTTGTTCCCGTCGACGCTGGCCTCGGTGTCGATGTGGGGGCGACTCACGTGGACGCAGCGACGGCCGGCGGCGCGCTCGATAGTGGCCTATTCCAGGCGGGAACGAACGAGCTGACCCAGATTCTGCAGGAGGGGCGGCCGCTTCCCATTCTCGTGACCTTTTTCGTTGCCGGTCTGCTGCTCGCGTTCAGCGCCTGTCTCTACCCAATGATTCCGATTCTATCGGGGCTGATTGCCGGCGATCGCCACCGTCGCCACGGCGCGCGTGCCTTCCTGCTCTCCTTGGTCTACGTCGAGAGCACGGCGCTGGCCTATGCAAGCGCCGGGGTTGTCGCCGGTCTCACCGGGCAGGCGGTGCAAGCCGATCTGCAGAGCCCCTGGTTTCTCGGTGCATTCGCCGCGGTGTTCATCGCCTTGGCGTTGTCGATGTTCGGGCTTTACGACCTGCAGCTGCCAAGCCGCTGGCAGACGAGGATCTTCGAGACCTCGCGCCATCATCGCGGCGGCACCTTTATGGGTGTGGCCGCGATGGGCGCGCTCTCTGTCCTGATTGTCGGTGCTTGTTCCGGGCCGGCATTGATTGCGGCGCTGGTTTTCATCAGCAGCACCGGCAAGGCTTGGCTGGGTGGGCTCGCGCTGTTCGTTCTTGCCAATGGAATGGGCCTTCCGCTGCTGTTGATCGGCACGGCGGCCGGCAAATGGCTGCCGCAGGCCGGGCACTGGATGGAGACGGTTCGCCGAATTTTCGGTGTTCTTTTCCTGGCGGTCGCATTATGGATGCTTGAACGTGTGCTCCCGGCTGAATTCAGCCTGGCGCTATGGGGCGCTCTGCTGCTCGGTTGCGGTGTCTACCTCGGCGGCTTGGATCGGCTCACCGCCGCGGCGGGCGGAATGCAGCGGCTGCGTAAAACTGGCGGTCTGCTGCTGCTGCTCTGGGGCAGCGCCGCGTTGATGGGCGCGGCGGCCGGTGGCGGTGATTTGCGCTACCCGCTGCGCGCGCTGACCATAGCCTCACCGGAACCGGCGAATACGACCCGCGCCTGGGATTATCGCTCAGTGAGCAGCGTCCAAGAGCTCGATGCCGCGCTCAAACGTGCCAGTGCCGCAGGTCTGCCGGTCTTGTTGGATGTCTATGCCGATTGGTGCGTTTACTGTGTCAAACTCGATAAACGGACGTTCAGCGACACTCGCGTGCAACAACTGCTCTCCCGCGCGGTCAGGCTACGCGCCGATGTCACCGCGATGAACGCCGCCCACAAGGCATTACTCCAACGCCTGGATGTATTTCTGCCGCCTGCGGTCATGTTCTTCGCTCCGGACGGCCAGGAGCGGCGGGAGCTGCGCGTGGTGGGCTTTCTCGGCCCCGCTGCATTCCTCGAGCGTGCGCAGATCGGTCTCTTTGGGAGCGCCTCATGAACCGAGGGCCATTGTGGTGGTCGCTGGTAGTCCTGATTGTCCTGGCGACTGGCGTCACGGTAGGGATCGGCAGCTACGATTGGTCCCGCAGCTACGAGGGAATGCACCGCCCGGCCTTTACTCTGCCGGCGATGAACGGCGGCAAGAAGAGCATCTCCGAATGGGACGGCAAGGTTGTGGTGCTCAACTTTTGGGCTAGCTGGTGCGAACCGTGCCGCCGCGAAATCCCACTTCTCATTGATCTGCAACGGCAATATGGTGAGCGCGGGCTGCAAGTGGTTGGGGTCGCCATCGATAGCCGCGCTGCAATTCGTGATTTCGCTAAACGAGTAGGCATTAACTATCCCGTGCTCTACGGTATCGAGCCAGCCATGAATGTCGCCGCGAGCTACGGCGATGAACAAGGTACGCTGCCCTATACCGTCGTCCTCGACCGCGATGGGCGTATGCGGCAAATATTCCGCAAAGAGATAAAGCGTCCCGCTATCGAGCCCGTGCTGCGGGAGCTGCTCTAGGGCCTGGATCGCGCTAACGCTCCCGGGTCGCATGCATTGCCCCCTACCTGCGGTCCGGCCCGCAACCACTCCATGCGGCCATCTGCCGGGAAAAATCGGCCAAATGGTAGGCATCTGGACAAAACGTCCAGGGTAGTCCAGAATCCGGCAACTACTGCGACGGCCGGCCCCCAGGGCTGTGGGCAAAGGAAGAGCGATGATCAAGGTTTTGGTGCTCAACGGCCCCAACCTCAACCTGCTCGGGGCGCGCGAGCCTGACCGCTACGGCAGAGAAACCCTGCAAGCCGTACTTCAGCGCCTTACGAAGCAGGCGAAAGCGGCGGGTATCGAGCTCGACGCCTTTCA
>JAKDMK010000574.1 GCA_030452365.1 Nitrococcus sp. | reverse complement strand
CTTGAGGATGTGCGCCGGAACCGTGTCGTGCTTGGCCTTGGCGTAAATCGTCAACGTCCAGGTATCTTGGACATATCCGCTCGAATATAGACGACTCGATGAACGTGAACACCGCATAACTATACGCCTAAGGCGTAGCTATGGCGAGGGGGCCTTAGAGAGCCGAAGGGAAAAGCGATATGCGGTCCATCGCGGGCCAGGCTCGATGCCCAGCTTCTGATGGCATTACGGCATTACGGTGACGCCTTACTACTTACACTAATTGTTCCAAGTCCGTTTTGGCTCGGTGGCGATGGACGAAGCGCACCTTCTGGCCGCCTTTCGTTACATCACCCTGAACCCGGTTGAAGCCAAATTGGTCAGGGACGCGGCGGATTGGCATTGGTCGAGCAACCCGGCCCATTTGGCGGGGCGTGACGACGTTCTAGTCTCTGTGCAACCGTTATTGACGCGTGTTGATGATGTCGCGCAATTCTTGTCTGATGAAGCCAATCCGGTATTGGAACAGGCCCTGATCTCGGACCACAGCACTGGCCAGCCCTTGATGGAGGACGCACAACTGCGGGCGTTGGAAAAGGATCTGCAGCGACGCATCAGATCGACTCCGCGGGGATGGCCGGGCAGGGAAATGAAAGGCAGGGGCAAATCAAAAATAGTGTAAATAGTAAAGTATCACCGCAATCGCCTACGCCGGCGAGCTGTGAATGAGCGATGTGATGCACGGGGTCAGTGTCGCCGACGGCGAGGGCGTGGCGATCGTGGAGTTCGAGTCGCACGAGACGCTGGCGGCATGGCGTGAGCATCCCGGGCATCGCGACGCGCAGGCCGCGAGCGGTTCTACAGCGAGTACCGCATCACCGTGTGCGACGTGGTGCGCGACTACGCGTTCGACGGCTAAGTTCGGCTCACCGGATTCCAGCCGCGATCGATCTTCCACTCCGTCGCCTGCCGTGCCTCGTCAGTCTGGCCGAACCCCTTCCGTCACCGGTCGCGACGCTGGTTCATGATCGTCAGGCCGACCAGGCGCGACACGACGACCGCGATGTAACCCACGCCGGCAAACTGTTCCAGCATCACCAGCACGCGCGCGGGCGGGTTGATCGGCACCACGTCGCCCATCCCGGTGGCCGAGAGGTTGGTGAAGCTCAGGAACAGCAGTTCCATCCACGTGCGCGGGCGCTCTGGCTCGATCATGCCAACGAAACTGTCCGGATACCAGGCTTGGCAGACGAAGAACGCATAGGCGAAGCCCCACGCGAGCAGGGTGAATGTCGCGCCGGCGGCGAACAGCTCGTCGGCCGTGACGCGGTAGTCGTGCACCATGTACGAGATCAGGCTGCCGGCGGCGTAGAAGTACAACGCCGCCTCGAACATCGCCGATAGCGTGAACGGCATGTGCAGGCCGAACACCGCGCCGTACACCACCAGCAGCATCGCCGGGATCGCCAGCAGCCACGCGACGATGCTGTCGAACCGGCTGCGGTTCACGACCCACACCGTCAACGGCACGACCACCAGCGCGACCGCGCCGAACAGCAGTCGCCCGGTCGGCGTCTCGTCCATCAACGGATACAGCAGCAGGCTCAGCAACTGCGCCGCGAGCAGGAAGGCCGAGGGATGCCGCCGCGCGACCAGGCCCCACAACCGCAAGCGTGCAGAAGTTTCCATCCTGCCTCCTGCCTTCCCCACGGCGCGCGCCGCGTCGTCGTCCACGCCGTGAGTATAGGAAGTATAAACGCCCTTTTCCGGGCTGCTCAACGGATGATTCACGAGTAGCGGCGGGCCATCCGCCCGGCAGGCACCGCGAAATCCGGTCGACCCCAGCCGGCTGGAGGCGTCAATTGGAAGCGTGATCTGGGCGGTGAGCGTCCGGGTAAGCGCGGCCGCGGCGCAGCGGGCAAAGTCCATTTTGTCGCCGCCGTTGAAACCACCAATGATGGACGCCCGCGCAAA
>JAKDMK010000573.1 GCA_030452365.1 Nitrococcus sp. | reverse complement strand
ACCAGCGAGGGCATGAAGCGCCCGCCGCGCTTGAAGTAGCCCCCGCGCGGGTCGAATACCGAGCGCAGCTCCTCTACCAAAAAAATGCAATCGCCGCCCTTGCGGAACACCGCCGAGACGATCCGAGTGAGCGCCACGATCCATTGGAAATGGTCCATGTTCTTCGAGTTGATGAAGATCTCGAAGGGTCGGCGCACCTCGTGCTTCGTCCCAGGGTTTAGCACCACGTCGTTGATCGTGACGTACAAGGCGTGCTCGGAGAGCGGGGTCTTGATCTTGTAGGTTTGCCCTTCCAGCGTCTCCGGGCGCTGGAGCTTCTCGTGCATCTGCTCGATGTCGCCGCCCGGCGCTTTTGCTCGCTCGGCATCGGCCTTGGCGACTTCGTAGTCGATGATTTTGCTGTCAATTTTAATCGCCATCGTCGAGATACTCGCTTCGTTATCGATTGACACGCCGGTTCGTATCGCCAAGCCCTGGTGGGCCGCCGCGGTCACCATTTGCCGTAGTAACCTTCCTTCAGCGCATCGTAGAGGTTAGCGGCGGTGTGGATCTCGCCGTCGTACTCGATCTCATCGCCGCCCTTGGCCTCGATTGTCTGTCCGTCCGCGAGCTGGAACCGGTAGGTGGTATTCGCCAGATCCTGCTCCTTGACCAGGACGCCTTGGAAAGCTTCCGGGTTGAAGCGGAACGTCGTGCAGCCCTTGAGCCCTTGCTCGTAGGCATAGCGGTAGATGCCCTTGAAGTCCTCGTAGGCGTAATCGGTCGGGACATTGGCGGTCTTGGAGATGCTGGAATCGATCCACTTCTGCGCCGCGGCCTGGATGTCCACATGCTGCTGCGGAGTCACATCGTCCGCCGTGATGAAGTAGTCGGGCAGGTTGCGGGTCTGCGGATCCGTGCTCGGCAGCGCCTGCGGATCGACGAAGTGGCGGTACGCCAGCAGCTCGAAGGAGTAGACATCGATCTTCTCCTTTGACTTGCGGCCCGCGCGGATGACATTCCGGAAGTAGTGATGCGCAAAGCTCGGCTCGATGCCGTTGGAGGCGTTATTGGCAAGCGAGAGCGAGATGGTCCCGGTCGGCGCGATGGAGCTGTGGTGGGTAAAGCGCGAGCCCGTCTGCGCAAGCCGTTCGACGAGCGCCGGGTCCGCCTCGGCAATGCGCTGCATATAGCGGCTGTAACGCGCCCAGAGCAGCCGGCCCTTGACCTTTTGGCCGGGCTTGAAACCATCCTTTTTCATCTCCGGGCGTTTGGCAAGCATCGCCTCGGTTACGGTGAACTCCTCGTCCATGATCGGCGCTGGGGCTTTTTACTCGGCGAGCTCCAGGCCTGTACGCCAGCCGGAGAGCGCCATTTCCTTCGCCGTGCGCTCGGTGAAGGCGAGCGAATCCGCCGCGCCGTATTGCATGCGCAACATGGTGAGCGTCGAGCCGAGGCCGAGAAAGCCCATGCCATGGCGGCGCTTGCGCTCGATCTCCTCGCGCTGGCGTGGCAGCGGCAGGCCGTTGATCTCCACCACGTTGTCGAGCATGCGGGTGAAGACCGCGACGACCTCGCGGTATTCCTCCCAATCGAACCACGCCTGCTCGGTGAACGGCTCGCGCACGAATTTGGTGAGGTTGACGGATCCGAGCAAGCAAGCTCCGAAGCTTGGTAAAGGCTGCTCTCCACAATTCCCAGTAACTACACCATTTAAGATAATAGTATTTTTATCGTTTTGTGTAGTATCGAATACCGCTTCGCGGCCCGCGTGAGCAATTTCTACAATTTTCGTCTTAAAGCTGTTCCTCCGGAAGCTCGTTCTGTTTTTTGCCCACCCACAATATTTTTCGTTTTTGTAGTCGAGCAGAAAGCCGATCTCGCGCATGAAAATGTCGCGCGATTCGCTGCCGATAATGAGCTCATAGTCAGCCTTGCAGTTGTAGTCCCGCGTACCGCCTTTGCCGTCCGGCAA
>JAKDMK010000572.1 GCA_030452365.1 Nitrococcus sp. | reverse complement strand
GCCGTGCTCGGCAATCTGCGCCTGGGCAAACACGTCGGGGTCGCGCAGGTCACGCAGGCCGCGCAGGCGGTAGATCGGTTCGGCCAGGCTCACTTCGCCGATGGTGCCGTTATGCCATGTCAGGCGCACGCGGTGATCCGCTATGACCTGCGCCGTGTCAATGGTAGGGAGTCGTTCATTCATCATCATTCTGCCTCGCTGAGTTCGCGCCAGCGGCGGTGCAGGAGCGCGCGGTTTTCTATAGCCCACGTCTGAGCCGCGCTTAACGTTTTGCGATCCACGTTACCGGCGATGACCTCTAACGTGTCGATAGCCACCTTTGCCTGGGCATTCGGGGTGAGGATGTGGAAGTGCGGTATGCCGTGATCGTCGAAATACATAGCAATCTTCCAATTGCCTTGGCGATATATCGTAGGCATGCCACTACTGTAGTGCAACAGTTGCACTGTATCAAAGGGAGGTGTTGTTACGCCGCACGCTCCAGGCCTCGGACTGGGGCTGTCGCCGCTACATGGCCCGCCACCCCCGCCGCCGTCGCGACCGCTGTGGCAGGAACCGCGCATATCGAGCGCTTCGTCGGTTGCTTCGAGCGTGCTGGCGCAACCAGAGCAGCATCGTCGCTTCCCAAGTGACCGACTACGCCGAGGCGGTCAGGATCGAAACCGTGGCGCGGCATTGCCAGCTCTCGGAATCAGAATTCAGCCGTATCTTCCACCACGAGCACGGCACCTCGTTTCGGCGCTTCCTGCTCAGTTACCGCATCGCCATGGCGCGCGATTTCCTGGCCGCGCCGCATGCATCGGTCTCGCAGGTCGCCTATGCCGTCGGCTTCAATGACCTCTCGTACTTCGGGCGCATGTTCCGGCGTCTCGTCGGCGAGCCGGCTACGCGCTACCAGCAGCGCCTGCATTGTCCTGAACAACGCCCGGACGAGGCGAATCATCAGGACTGCGCAGAATAGTTCTACTCATGCGCAGATAAATCCTAACTCCCCGGCCGCGCCTGGTGGGATGCTGACCTTCGCTGGCACGCTGCGCAGAACGCATCCGGCACACGGCAAGGGAGCCAGGCTATGGTCAGGGTCACGGGCGAACGGTATCAACCCGATCTCGGGTTGCGTGAGGCTGTAGGGCGCGGCGCGAACGGCGCCAATATCTGGGCCGGTTAAATCGTGTAAATAGGAAAGGCTCACCGTAATTCAGCCTGCTTGCGCAACAGCATGAGCATCAAATGCCAAGGGCCAGAACCTCGAACACGCCATAGATGGTGAAATCCCGCCAGTCGGTGGTGGCGATGCGGCGCACGCCGGCGCGGTGGTAGCTTGCAGCCAACAGAGTGTCCAACAAGCGCTTTCGGCCAAGGTGATGAGCTTCCATCCAGGTCAGGAACAGCGTTCCGGCATCGAAGTCGGCGATGACCTGGCGACACTCCTGGGCATTCCACCACAGGGCGCACAAATCCAGCGCCTCCGGCATCGCCAGTGGCTGCTCGAATCGGCGTGGATCGGTGACCACATGGGCGAATTCGGCCAGCACCTGGGCGGTGAGGGCTATGCTGCCGCTGCGGCCACGGATTTCCGCTTCAAACAACGCCCAACAGGCTGGATGAGCCGGGTGTTCACGAACGGCGAGACCCACCAGGAAGCCGGTGTCCACGCCGATCACGAATCCGCGTCCAGTATCTCCCCAAGCAAGTCATCACCAGGGCGCAATGGCTGCAACACCTGGCCCAAGGACCTCGGCCGGAAATCGCGCAGGTCGCGGCGCGGTTGCAAATGCGCTCGTCGATACTGCTCCATCGCCTCACGGATCAGTTCTGATGTCGGCCGATCCAGACGCCGGGAGGCCCGACGGAAGTCCTCATAGACGGGTTCGCTTACATTGATAGTGATAGTTTTCATACATCAACATTAATGTATATGGCTGGCGCGGCTCACTCGCGGCCAAAAGGTATTACTACAAC
>JAKDMK010000571.1 GCA_030452365.1 Nitrococcus sp. | reverse complement strand
GGCGCCGCGACACACCGATGGGCGGCTTAGTCCAACAGACATTTATCCGTCATGCTGCGCACGACGGATAAATGCTTGTTAGTTCGCCGGCGCTGCGCGCCGGCGAACTGGCGATGATACGTCCATCGGAAACCGGGCATCGAGCCCGGCCCCCGATGGACCGCATATTGCCACTCCGTTCGATCCCATGAAGTAGCGCATCGGAGAAGCCCCACATTCCTAGCTGAATATGGCAAGAAAAATTCGGGAGTTGGTAAAGGACCTGGCGGAAGCCGGCTTCTAAGAGATACAAGGTGGAGGCAAGGGATCGCATCGCAAGTTCACGCATGCACGGTATCCTGGCGCCGTAACGGTCAGCGGCAAACCGGGTGATGACGCCAAGCCATATCAAGAGAAGCAAGTTCAACGAGCTTTGGAAGAGATACAGACGTGAAGACAAGCGATAAGTACCACAAGTGGGTAGAGTGGAGTCACGAGGATCAAGCCTACCTAGGAAAATGCCCTGATTTGATCACGGGTATCCATGGTGAAGATCCTCTCCAGGTCTATGGTGAGTTATGCGAGGTGGTGGAGGATGTTATTCAGCATCTTGAATCTGAAGATCGGCCTCTTCCTCCGCCAAGGGTTCGGCCAATGCAAGAGGTAGTGTGAAGGCTTTGGCCAAACATGGCGCTGCACCTGACCGCTGTTTCGCTGGCTCCTATTGTCCTCGCTCATCCCCAAACCCGGTAGGTGCTGGAAGGCGCACGCGCTATATTGAGATTTGTGGGTAAAAGGGCTCATCTATGGAATTCACAGCCGTTTTTGAGAAGGTTTCGGAGGGTTACATTGCCTTTGTTGAAGAGTTGCCAGGTGCCAACACGCAGGCTGCCACACTGGACGGGGCGCGGCAAAACCTCCAAGAGGCGATCGCGTTGGTCTTAGAGGCTAACCGGGCGATGGCCGAGGAATCCATCAAGGACCGTGAGGTTGTCAAAGAGCGCCTAATACCCACGGTCTCGTGAAGCGCGGTGATCTGATCCGGCATCTGGAGCGCCACGGTTGTGCCTTCTTTCGGGAAGGTGGCAAACACATCGTCTATGTCAACCGCGCTCTGGGTAAATCAACCACGAGTCCGCGGCACCGTAACATTAATGAGCACTTGGCGCGTCGGATCTGTAAGGATCTTGATGTTCCACAGCCATAACGGCACCTAACCCGGCGCTGCAATCGCCCGCCGGGAGAGCCTGTCTCGATTTTATGGTTCGGTAGCCGGCAGCAGCTGGAGGCGCGGGCTGACCATCACGGCGTCGGCGCTCCCGGCCCCGCCGTCGTATTCTGCCGCCGCTCGCCGATCCAGCCGCCGAGGACGCCCGCGAGGAACGGAACCAGCCCGCCGGCTAGTAGGCCGCCGATCGAGAAGTTGCCGGAGATGACCAACGCAATCAGCACGGCCACTGCCGCGGAAATGCCCGGTTCCAGGATGGTTCGGCCCGCCGACTTCAGGCCGACGATGAAGCCGCCGATCGCGAACACGAGGAAGTTGGCGATGACGAGCAGCGCCACCTGGCCGCCGCTGAGCTGGATGTCAGCCGGGTCGGCCGCGTTTTCCAGCTGCGGCGCGAGAAACAGTCCGAGTATGATCCCGGCAAGAATGTTGAGCGCAAGCATGATCAGCACGCCGATGCCGATCCATTTCCAATCGAGATTGCGGGTCATCGAGGGATCCTCCGGAGCAACAAGTGTCGTTACAAGGTTAGCAGCTGGTACGCATAATAGGGTCGTCCTCTACCTGAGGACGGCGGCTGAACGTCGGCAGTTTGGTTACTGAAAGTACCATTCCAGGCTCGCCATAGTTTCGCTGTTTCGTTGCTTTTTTGCATTACTCTGTCGATGTGCCGTGCCAACGCTCGGGGTGGCGCGCTCTTGCAGGACACGCCGTGAATAACTCCATGTAGGCTCGACGGCCGCAACCATCCCCCCGCCG
>JAKDMK010000150.1 GCA_030452365.1 Nitrococcus sp. | reverse complement strand
TTACTCCTCGATCGGCGAGCGGTAGAACTCTACAAAAAAGCGGACCGTTCCGACCGGCTCCACGCAGTGCCGAACCTCGGGTAGGACGATCCCCGGACGGGCCGTCGAGAGCTCCACTTCGGCATCCAGCACCTCTGCGTGGTAACGAAGCGTGCCCTCGATGACGACGATCTTCGCCCAGACACCGGCCTTTGTAGTGTGATCCTTCGTAAATGCTGCGGGAATGGATTGCTCGGTGAAGACCGGCGTCTGGCGGTAGGCGACGAAGTCCGCCGGCAGCTCGAACCGGTCGCAGCGCACGCAGTTGAGAAGCGCCCCGAGCTTGCTGTTGCGCCCTTCTTCGGTGGTCGTCCAGGGCCGGTTCGTAAACGGCGGGTTGTGCCGGACGTGCTGTGGATGCCCACAACTGAGAATTGCGCACCAGTCACCGTGCTCGTCGGTTCTGAATCCTGTGATGGGGCGTTCCATGATCGTGCACTCCTTTGTAGTCGAACACGGATCGAAGGCGCACTTTCTGTATCAATCACTTTGAAGCATGGTATTGGACGAGGAGTTTTATGTGAATATTACCGAGCACATGCAAAACCTGCGCGAAGAGATACTGCGTCGCAACCCGGCCGAGCCGGAGTTTCATCAGGCGGTGCAGGAAGTGCTGGACTCGCTCGCGCCGGTCATCGCCAGGCACCCGGCATATGCCCGTGCCAAGCTGATGGAGCGCATCTCCGAGCCGGAGCGTCAGATCATCTTCCGCGTGCCGTGGGTCGATGACGCGGGCGAGGTGCACGTCAATCGTGGGTTCCGCGTCGAGTTCAGCTCCGCTCTGGGGCCGTACAAAGGCGGCCTGCGGTTTCATCCCTCCGTCAATCTGAGCATCGTCAAGTTTCTCGGATTCGAGCAGGTGTTCAAGAACGCGCTCACCGGCTTGCCGATCGGCGGCGCCAAGGGCGGCGCGGACTTCGATCCGAAGGGGCGCTCCGACAACGAGATCATGCGCTTTTGCCAGTCGTTCATGACCGAGCTCTATCGGCACATCGGCGAATACACCGACGTGCCGGCCGGCGACACCGGCGTTGGCCTGCGCGAGATCGGTTACCTGTTCGGGCAGTACAAACGCATTACGAACCGCTACGAAACCGGCGCCCTGACCGGCAAGGGCCTGGCGTGGGGCGGTGCGCGGGTGCGTACGGAGGCGACCGGCTACGGGGCCGCCTATTTCGTGGCGGAGATGCTCGCCGCGCGCGGCGATGGACTGGAGGGGCGCGAGGTTATCGTGTCCGGATCGGGAAACGTCGCGATCTACGCGATCCAGAAGGCGCAGGCCCTCGGCGGCCGCGTGGTGGCCTGTTCAGATTCCGGCGGCTATGTCTTCGACCGCGACGGCATTGACCTCAACCTGCTGCGCACGATCAAGGAGGTCGAGCGCGGCCGGCTCTCCGAATACGCCGAGCGCGGCGCCAGCGGCGCGTCGTATGTTGCCGGCCGTCCGGTCTGGGAGGTCCCTTGTCAGGTTGCGCTGCCCTGCGCCACCCAGAACGAGCTGGACGGTGACGCCGCGAGACGCCTGGTGAAATTAGGGGTCGTGGCCGTCGCCGAGGGCGCGAACATGCCCTGCACGCCCGAGGCCGTCCGGGTATTCCGCGAGGCAAATGTGCTGTTTGGCCCGGGCAAGGCGGCCAACGCCGGCGGGGTTGCGACCAGCGCTCTGGAGATGCAGCAGAATGCCTCGCGGGACTCCTGGACCTTCGAGTACACCGAGGAGCGTCTGCACCGTATCATGCGCGACATTCACGCGACCTGCTTTGAAACCGCCGCGGAGTACGGCCGCCCAGGCGACTACGTCTTGGGGGCGAACATCGCGGGGTACAGCCGCGTGGCCGAGGCCATGCTCGCGTGCGGGGTGATCTGAGCGCACAGGCGGGTTCGATGATGGCGGCGGTCGGCCGAGTCCAAGAGGATTCAGATTGCCAATCGCCACCAAGGATGGCGAATTAATCCGTCTCTACGAAATTGGCGGTTTTCTTACAGTCCGTGCTCGGCTTTGAGGGTGCGCAGATCGGCTTCGAGCTGCTGAATCATGGACTGTGCGTATAGATGCGGGATATCTCGCCTCGGTTTTGCAGCTCAATGAGCTTGCGCAGATCGTTCATGCGCTCGCGCCAGGTAATACCGTCCGTGACCAGCAGAAAGTCCGTATCGCTGCGCTTCTCGCTGCATATGCGGCTGATGTCGCCGAGCACGTCGGTCTGCTTGCTGCCGGTGGCGCCGTAGGCTTCGGCCTCGATGAGGATCACCGGATCTTCCTTCGAGGGAATGGCAAAGTCAGCCTTCTCGTCACTGACGCCCTTGGCGCCTATGAAGCGGCAACGGGCGTCGTAGCGCCCCTCGCCGAAGATCGCTCCCAGCAGCTCCTCTACGAAGTCCTCAAGAAAGCGCCCGCGTCGCTGGCCTTTGATGGCGCTCCCGCAGCCGCCCTTGAGGCGCTCGGTGAGCAGATCCGTCCAGGTTACCGGAGCGTTGACGATGGCGGCCATACGGTCGAGGATGCCCAGATCTTCCAGCGCGGCGTAGAGACTTTCCGGATTCTCCTTTAGTCGTCTGATCCCCATCCCTGGCCCTAGTCGATCCCGCAGGGCGGCGGTCAGCTCATCTTTAGACATGTCCAGAAACAGCTGCACGGTGGTAAGGCCTTCGTTGAAATGCTCAGTGCGCGCCTTGCCTTTGAGCGTGGGGGCGTCCAGCAGGCGGGCCAGATCTTCGCGGCGATAGCTGGGCTTGGCGGAGATGCCGATGAGCCGCTGGATCACGGCCTCGGCATGAGCATCCTGCCAGCCGGTAACGACGGGCGACAGCTGATTCAGGAGTTCTTCGAGGGACTGGCGGTGGCGCCGCATTCGTTATTCGTATCCGACGATCAAATACTCTTGGACCTGCGCGCGCTCGACGGCCGCGTGGGTGCCGAAATGGTAGCGATGGCCCCGCGCGAACACGTCCACCGAGCGCTTGTAGCGCCGTATGAGCTGGCGTAGCTCCGCGAGGTCCGGGTAGCCGTTGGATGAGTAGGACAGCACCAGTGTGCTGTCGGCGAACTGCCGGAATAGCTGGTCGAAGGCCTCGATGGCGGTACGTCGGTAGGAGAAGGGAGTGTAGCGCTTCTCGATCTTCTTCACCCGAGTCTCCTGCATGATGTTCAAGCCTTCCCAGTAGCAGGAGAGCCCCTCCAGAAAATGGTAGCGTTTGATATAGCAGTTGTCGTCGGCGCGCGGGACGTAGGGTGGGTCCATGTAGACCAGGTCGGCAGCGCCGTTCTTCCACTCGAAGATGTCCCCCTGGTGGGCTTGGTTGGCCTGACCGTTGTCGAAGCTGGCGGCGTTGTAGACGCCGACCTGTTCGATGAAGTGCTCCTTTAGGCTCAGCTGCAGATCGCGGCGGCCGTCGTTGTAGTGCTCTGGGTCACCGGCGATCGTGAATACCCCGCGTGGTTGGCGTTTAACGCAGGAGCGGATAAGCGCGGCCACCGCGATGGCCTGCTCGCAGGGGCTATCAAGCTTGCGCACGTTCCAGGACACCAGATCCAGAAAGCGCAAGTCTTGCGGGGTATAGAAGATTCCGGCGAAGGTGTGCTCGATGAAGCGCCTGTGCCGGGAATCGTGCACCAGCAAGGCCTCCAGGCTCTCCCGGGAGAGGGTCGTGCCGGGATTCTCAATGAGCGCCTTGGCCACAGTGGCGCTCATGTTGAGAAAGTCGTTGGTCAGTACCTGCTTGCCCATGGCTTTGAGCAGGTAGGCCACGCAGCCGGAGCCGGAGAAAGCGTCGAAGGCGGAGTCGAAAGTCAGCCGCGAAACAACCTTGTGAATCCAGGGCAGCAGCCTGTACTTGCTGCCCATGAAGCGCAGTTGCGGATATTGGTGCGCTTGGGGTGGAAAGCCTCCTTGGAATAGTTCGGACTGAGCCGGCTCGGGGACCGGCTCGGCGATCTCCAGGGGGCGATCTCGCGGTAGCGCCCGTCGGTTCGATGTGGGCTTCATCCCGCCAGCACGCGGGCCAGATCGTCGGTGCTGGGTTCGAAACCCGCGCGGACCATGATAATCAGCGCGATGCCGCTCGCAGGCTCGTTCGCGGGCGGGTTGCAGACCACGTCGCCGCTTTCGGTGACGTAGGCCAGCGCCGTACCGAAATCCTGCCGGATCAGGCGGCTTACCACCTCACCCCAGGCGAGACCGCGTAGCGGCAGATCGTAGCGCAGCGAGTGGTCGTCGTCGTGGGTGAACAGGTTCTCCAGCACCCGCTCCACGCCGGGCGCCACCAGCGCGCGCACCACCAGCTCTGGATAGGCGCGCACGGGCCGGATGACGGAGCGGACCCCAAGCCGCAGCAGCCGGCCTCGGTTGGCGTCGTCCACGCACTCGGCGATGACTGGGATGCGCGTCATGTCGATCCGGTCGCTGAGCCGATGGAGGATATCAAAGGTGATCGCGTCGCTGGCACGCTGTGCGTCCTCCGCGAGGACGACGATGGCCAGCGCCCGTTCCGGCGCGACGGTGTTCAGGATTGTATCGCTGTCTGGGTAGCCGTGATGGTGCACCACCCCTTGCTGGCGCAGAGCCTCGGGCAGGCCGTCGGGATAATTCTCGGTCAGCAGCAGCACCGGTGTGTCCTGGTGGGCCGGCGTGTCGCGCAGTTGGGCGATAAGGCGCTGCAGATAGTGCTGACCCGAGTGCCGCGGCGGGTTAATGACGAGCAGATGATCGCGCATACGCCACTCCCATGATCCCCGCAGCTTGAGTTGGCGCCGCTGCAGGCGATGGTCGATGAAGTCACTGGCAAGCTGTGCCAGAACGGTGATCCCGACGAGGTAGAGCAGCACGATGGTGGCTGTCTGTCCGGCGGCGCTGTGAGCCGAATAGTCGCCGTAGCCCACGGTGGCCAGTGTCGTCATTGTCAGCCAGATCGCCTCTCTCGGCGACAGATCCTCGAACAGCATCATGGCGGCGGAATGGACTGTGACGAGCAGCAACAGCAATGCCAGCAGTCGCCGCACGCGCGCGCCGAGATCCACGTCGAGCTCGCCTGCTTCCTGCCGGAAACGCCGTTGGCGAAGCCTGCGCCAGCCCAGCCGCCACATGGTCAGTTCCAGTACTGCCAGCCCGCCAGGTACTGAGTCAGCACCGTGGGCGAGTCGATGGTGCTGACGGTATGGGTGCGCTCGGCGAGGGTGTCGGCGCCGAACCGAAACAGCGATTCGGTAAAGCCCTCGCGCAGGAAACGGGTGGGGACGTCCACCTGCAGCGCCTCTGCGCGCAAGGGCCGGTCGGTGGCCATGACAAAGCCCCAATCGCCGAAGCTCGGAACATAGGCATGATACGGGCGCACCGCCTGGAATCCGGCCGCCTGCAGTGTACTGGCGATGGTCCAGAACGCCGCGGTGGCATAGAACGGGCTGGTGGCCTGGGTGACAAACACGCCTCCGGGGCTTAGATGATATCGCACCAGGCGGTAGAACTCGCGGCTGTAGAGCCGGGCGAGCGAGACGGTGTTGGGATCGGGCAGGTCGGCGATGATGAGGTCGTAGCGGTGGTTGGAGCTGCGCAGGAAGACGAAGGCGTCCTCGCTCACCAGCCGCACTCGCGACGCGCCGAGGGCGTCCTGGTTGAGCCGCAGCAGGTGCGGGTTGTTGCGGGCCAGGCGCAGCATGGCCGGATCCAGGTCCACGAGCGTGATGTGGCGTACCCGGTTGTACTTCAGCAGCTCCCGTACCGCCAGGCCGTCGCCGCCGCCCAGCACCAGCACGTCCATAGCTCCGGTGACCAGGCCGGCCGGGATGTGCACCAGCGCCTCGTGATAGCGGTACTCGTCGAGGCTTGAGAACTGCAGGTTGCCGTTGAGGTACAGGCGCAGGTCGTGCTGATAGCGGGTGAGCACGATGTTCTGATAGGGGGTCTGCTCGCGCAGCAGGACGCGATCGCCGTAGATGTCGTTGCTCCAGGCGAACAGCAGGCCGCGCGCGAGCGCGAGTGTGGTGCCCAGCACCAGGGTCACGGCGATGGTAGCGCCCCAGAGCACGCGCCGGCGCCGCAGCGGCAGGCGATCGGCGAAATACCAGAGGTTGAGAAAGCCAACGCTCATGTTCACCAGCCCGGCCAGTACGGCGGAGCGGAATACCCCGAGGAAGGGCAGCAGCAGGAACGGAAACGCCAGAGTGGCGAGCAGGGCGCCCAGATAGTCCATGGACAGTACGTTTGAGAGGTTCACCTTGAGCGCGTAGTGGCGCTCCATAATGCGCGTGAGCAGCGGCACCTCGAGCCC
>JAKDMK010000570.1 GCA_030452365.1 Nitrococcus sp. | reverse complement strand
AACGTTTAGTTAAGCGACGTGCCCGTCGACAAAAAAATAGAGTTGCACGGCGGCCCTGTGGTGGTGTTTCGCCATTCGGAGCCACGGGGCACGTTCGCTTCAACGTTGAGTTGCACATGGCGCGCCCCCGTACCTTCTCTACTGTAACTTTCACGCCAAGACCAGTGTCGGACGCGGTAAGGCTGCCGGCATTGGCTGCAGCACGGCAGTTCGCTCGCCGCCTTGGGCGCGAGTGGTGAGGGGGCATTGAGCTGTCGACGAAGCTGTTGACGCTGCTCGCTCCGATGTGGGTGATACACGCCATAATAGCGGATACGCTGGCGATAGGTCGGCGGCACGTGCGAGAGGAGTCGAGCCAGGAACCGGTGTTTTGCCAGCGTCAGCGTGCGGTAATGGTGGCGTTTGTGATCGTAGTGAATGAACCGCACCTTGCCGCCGGGGAGTACCGTCAGGCTTCGATTGCGGATCGGCCCGCCGCGAACGTAGCGGGCAAGGTAGCCGACAACGCCACGTCCGTGGCGGTAGCGGCACTGGATACGCACATGCCAGGGCTTTTTTGCCAGCCCTCGCAGTAGTTGCCGGACTTGCTGCTCGGTGCATTGCGAGGGCAGGCGCAGTTGGCTCGTATCCAGTGCCTTGTACAAGGCCGCGAGCCATTTGCCCCGGTACAACGCGCCGAGCGCCCGGCCAGGCACCAGGAAGTTGCCCCGACAGGCGCACCAGCGGCCAGCCGGATCAACGCCGCCGGCAGTGACCAAACAATGCACATGGGGATGGAACGCCAAGCTGCGGCCCCACGTGTGTTCGGCCAGCAGCAAACCCGGCACAGCCCCCAGATGACGGGGATCGGCCAACAGTTCCATCAGGCTGGCCGAGGCGTTGGCAAAGAGCTGGCGGGAGAACCATACGCGGTTGTGTTGCCACAAAGCATTGAGCTCATGCGGCAAGGTCATCACGACATGGAAATGGTCCACCGGCAACAATCGGCTGCGGGTACGCCTGAGCCACTCCTCCTTGGCTTGCCCATTGCACTGCGGACAACTGCGATGGTGGCAGCTATGGTAGCCTTGCCAAGCCTCGTGCCCCTCGGGGCAACGGTATTCAAAACGGCCCAGCGCGAGTGTGCGACAGGCCATGATCGAGCGGGCTGCTTTGTGTTCTTCCAGACGAAGTTTTCGACCTGCGGCGTAGCAGTCAAACTCTTCGCGCATCAGATCAGTTACGCTGATTTGCAATGTCCCCTCCCCCCTGCGCGCGAAGCGCGCTATGTGCAACTGGAAATAGGCGAACCTGTTTTTTGGGGGCAAGTTCGCCTAAATCGGTAAAACAAAATCAAATTCCCCTATATTCAATTTGATACGCTTTCGAGACTTGGATTATACGACCTGAAAAATAACGGATGGGGGAGGCCGTGTCAATCTGAGCCAGGTCGAAGCCGACGGGTCGATTTCAGCCCTGGATTTACTCCCGGCGCCGTGGCTTGCTGGTTGAACAGGCTCGCCGGAAGCGCTGCATTTCCAGCCTTTCGCCGGGACGTCGCGATTCAGGGCGGCAACGCTTTGAGTGTTGGAGGCGAAAGGCTTCTTGCCGCGCGGACTACCAGGGAACTTCCTTCACGTCGAAGCCGCGATTGGCGACTTCTCTGGTCATCGCCGAGAGCAGTGCGCCGGGATGTTCGCCCGCAAGATCGAGGCGCGGGCCCAGGAGCACGTCATCTTCCTCGAAGGGGATGGTCACGGGCGCAACATACGCGGCGGCATCCCCCGCGTGCGCTCCGTGGTGTTCGAAGAAGTGCCAGCCGGCGACCTCTTCCTCGCTGACGTGGTAGTGCCAGCCGCCGAGGGCCGGCTCGCCGGGATGCACACGATCGACACGATCGCGCTGTCGGCGCGGCTGGGCTGGATGCCGTCCTACCCGCAGTTCGACGCCAACCCGCTCGACATCGCCGACGCGGCGCAGGCGGCGGGGGAGGA
>JAKDMK010000149.1 GCA_030452365.1 Nitrococcus sp. | reverse complement strand
AAGCCTCTGTTCTGGCAGAAGTGGACCGTGGCCAGGTCGCTGCCGGGATTGCCGTCCCGGTGGCGGCCGCTTTACTGCGGCACGCCAACCACGTCCATCGATCTCGGGAAGAGATCAACGCCTGCACCGTAGCGATCATCGGATCCAGCGCAAGCAAAGCCTCTAACCGTCATTAACGGTTTGTTTCCCGCTGCCGTTCACCACGTTCGCTCACGCCGGCTTCGCTCCAGTCGAGGGTGTCGTACTGCACTTAACTGCGAGACTCCGTGCGTCTAAAATTCAAAGGGTTAGCCCTGCATCCAATTTGAGACGCTGCAGTTAAACTGAGAGTGCGGCTTGAACCTCTGTACTTTATGTGAGAATTTTTTGCCGTACCGTTTTGCTCAGCCGGCGCGCCAGATGACCGACATTGATTCCAATGACGTCGATGATATTGAGTGGGAAGAAGCCTGTCGGCGAGCCGACGCGATCCGCGAATTTTTGCAGAGCAAAAAAGGCGTGGCAGGCGCCGGAAATGTCAATGAGCTGAGCGCTGAGCTTGGTGTAAGCCGCGCAACAACCTATCGATTACTCGGCCTATTTCGATCAGGCGGAACCGCAACGTCGCTTCTGCAGCGCAAGCGCGGCCGGCCGACAGGGCACCGGTCCCTTGATGCTGAGCGGGACAGCATCATCCATTCGATGATCAAGGGGTTCTACCTGAAACCAAACCGCCCAACCTTCTCGCATCTTGTTCGAGAAATTCGGGTTAGTTGCATTTCGGCAGGCCTTGCGGCGCCGAACTGGCGGACAATCAAATTTCGTCTGGACTCCTTTGACCTGCAAGAGCGCGCAAAGCGGCGGGTAGACTCGAAGCTTATAAAGGCGACAACGGCGACACCCGGCGCGCTGCGCACAGAACGTCCGCTCGAGATTGTCCAGATCGATCATACCAAAGCCGACATCTTTGTCGTAGACGAAGAGACCCGGATGCCACTTGGGCGCCCCTGGCTCACGCTGGCGATGGATGTGTGCACCCGGATGGTCACCGGTTTTTACCTGACGATGGAAGCGCCATCCCGACTTTCGACAAGTCTTTGCCTGTTGCATTCCGTATTCGACAAATCAGCTTGGTTGCGAGAGCGAGAAATAGACGAGCCTTGGCCTGTTGCGGGGTTTCGAAACTCTGGTGGCGTCAATCGTGCGCAATACTCCGCTGCACCGCCCCTCCGTGCTCACCCCAGCATCAATGCGGCGGATCCTTCAGATCACCGAAGGCATTACGGCCAACATTTTCCATATGATCAACGATCTTGCCATCGCGGCCATCGTAAGTGGGCACGAACAGATCACAGACGAAATGATCGAGCAGTGGCAACCGGAGTTCGATGTAGAGGCCGCATTTGCATGATGCCGGCCGATAGCCCGATCACACCGCTGCCTGTGATACTGCCATCATTGCCCGACGAGTTGCTGTCGTCATGGATATCAAGACACGCTCTGTTCTACGACGTGCCGCCGCTCGTCCTGCTCCAGCATTGCCTGCCATTAGCGCGCGCCCTACGGAGTGTGGATCTAACGTTGAAACCTGCCGATGCAGCAAGGCTGGCATGTATGTTCAGGTCAAAACCCCAGTCCATCGTGGGCATGACTTTTGCAGCAGCACCGAAAATAGCGCACAGAATGATTGCCGTTCAACCAGTCAATCGCTGCCAGAAATGTGCGAACGAGCAGGTCATGGGCACCGTCATTCGTCGCTACCAATTGGAGGGATGGCGCCTCCACTGCCCGCTTTGCGATCAGATGCTAGCTGATAACAACGACCAGACACCCTTTCCTCCGTCGAACCGTCAACATCTCATCCAACATGGAGAGCGGCTGTTTCAGGCCGAGGCAAACGGCGAGAATATCGGTTGGGCATCACCCGGCGAACTCGCACGACTGCTGCTTATGAGACGCGTTCCCAGGCCTCTAAATGTCGACCCGGATGATCTACCGCGCCTGCGGGTTCTTGGTGCTATCTTTCCTGACTTCGACGATACGGTTGCCAACAACAATATTCCCCTGCCCTCGGCAGGCAAACCGATCCTTCCCATTGGCTTGCGGCATTTCCTGCTTGCGGCGGTAGGGAGTGTGACGCAGATCGGGTTTGAGATGCTGGAGACCCTTCAGTCTCAGACCATGGGGGCAAACCGAGTACGATTTGGCACCTTCGTTGGCGAGATGATCAGCCGCCGACAAGAGTCTCTTTTATGCAGCAATTATGAGACGAATGTAGTCAGCTCGTCTCATAATTAAATGCAGCAATGCTCCTGAACGGGCGCATTCTCGCAATTAAGTACAATCCGACACCCAACAAGCGCTCCAGATTGGCGAAGCTGCCGGTGTAGCCACGCTGCTTGACGTCATGAAACAGGTGCCGGCCGAGGCGGTTCCCATCCTTCCAGCATTGGGCAAGAAAGGTTTCAAAATACCATGGCGATGTGGGTTTCAGGGAAAGCTCGAGCGAATGGACTGGAGCACGCTGACGGCACCGCCCCGATCCTGGACGTCGGCGCTGTGCGCCACCAGCCCTACCATCAGACCGAGCGTGTCGGTGACGATATGGCGCTTGCGGCCCTTGATCTTCTTGCCGGCATCATAGCCCCGTATGCCGCCGCTTTCGGTGGTTTTGACGCTCTGGCTGTCAATCACTCCGGCCGAAGGTGAGGCCTCGCGCCCTTCGAGCTCACGGGCGGCCATCACCAGATGGTGGTTGCTCGCCATCACCAGCCGACGTTTAGACCGCTGGAGTGACAACGACGTCCAAGGCTCCTTCGTACTGAAGATCATGCGATGGCGCTCGTGCATGGAGAGTGGAGCATCAGGTCCTATTGCTCAACTTGAGCATTTACTCTTTTGCCATCTGAGAATATCCGCATCCACTCCGGCGCCAGGTGCAGGGCCATCTCCTGACCCACAACACCATTGAAAGACTTCGCTTTCACTCTCAGGAGGGGGCCATTACCAAGCCGTGCCGTGACAATCTGATAAGTTCCCAAATCCTGAATTTCGCTCAAGTTCGCGCGGAGCGACATCGGGGTATTGATCGGAACGATATCGACGAATTCCGGGCGTATCCCAAGAACGAGATTATCGGCATCGCCACCGTCAACGTTGCCCGAGGCCACCGTCTGCCCTGCCACGTTCAGCTTCCCGTTCTTGGCCGACACGGGAAGGAAATTCATCGACGGCGAGCCGATGAAATACCCGACGTGGGAATGGGTCGGATTCTCGAACAATTCCTGCGGCGTCCCCACCTGGGCAATGCGGCCATTGTCCATCACGATGACCTGCTCGGCCAAGGTCATGGCCTCGTTCTGGTCATGGGTGACATAGACCAGCGTATGGCCATGACGGGCGCTGATATCCTTGAGCTTGCGGCGGAGATGGAATTTGAGCTGCGGGTCGATCACCGTTAGCGGCTCGTCCATCAGAATGACGGCAACGTCATCCCGAACGAGGCCCCGCCCCAATGAAATCAACTGCTTGGCGTCCGGCGTCAGTTTCCTGGCGGGCCGCTGCAGAATGGTATCGAGATTGAGCAATTCGGCGATTTCATTGACCCGCCGATCCACCTCCCGATTGCCCATATTTCGACAGCGCAAGGGGAAGGCTAGATTTTCGTAGACGGTCTTGGACGGATAGACGACCGGGAACTGAAACACCTGGGCGATGTTGCGCTGCGCCACCGACGTGCCCGTCATGTCGTGGCCATCGATGAGCACGCGGCCTTCGCTTGGCGTCAGCAGACCGGACACGATGTTGAGCATGGTTGACTTGCCGCAGCCGGACGGCCCCAACAGAGCATACGTTCCCCCATCCTCCCACACCAGGTCAAGCGGATGGAGCGCGTAGTTGGGCGTGCCATCGCGGCGATTATAGGCATGTCCAAGACGTTCGAGCGTGATGCGGGCCATGGGACAGTTCCTTTCAATCGCCAGCGGGAGCGGCGGCGAGATTGCGGGTCTTGGTGTCGAAAGCGAAGAACCGCTCGGTGGGAAGATTGATCCTGACCTGCTCGCCGATGGCATGAGGATCGACGCCGTCCCGTTCCAGCACCAGACTGCCGAAGGGCAGATCGAGGTGAAGGACCGTGGTGGAGCCGTTGATCTCGGCCAACGCCACCCGCGCGGGGACCTCATCGCCCAAAGTGGCTTCGCTGGCGCGGATGCCGACGATGTAGTCGCCGGACGGAAGCGCCGCAAAATGGGCCGGCAGCGCCAGAGCGGTATCGGGGCCGAACTGCACCTGACCATTGCCGATGCGGGCGTCGAACAGATTCATCGGCGGATCATTGAAAATGGTCGCCGCCATGGTGTTGGCGGGACGGCTATAGACTTCGCGATAGTCCCCGGCCTGCACCACGCGGCCTTCGTGCAGCACCACGACTTGGCCCTGCATGATCATGGCTTCCAGGGGCTCCGTGGTCGCGTAGACGACCAAACGGTTGTCGCTTGCATGGAAAATGCGTCTGAACTCATCCCGCAACTGCTCGCGCAGCTTGTAGTCGAGATTGACCAGTGGTTCGTCCAGCAGCAGGACCTCGGTGTCCTTCACCAACGATCGCGCCAGCGCCACGCGCTGCTGCTGGCCACCGGACAGTTCGGCGGGGCGGCGATCGAGAAATGCCGCCAGCCCGAGCAACTCGGTCACATAGGTCAGTTTCTCTTCCATGGCCGCCTTTGTCATGCCGCGGCGCTTGAGCGGGAAGGTAATGTTGTCCCGCACTGTCAGATGAGGGTAGTTGACGAATTGCTGATAGACCATGCCGACCCGCCGGCGCCACGCCGGAATCTTGAGCAGATTTTCTCCCCCGCTGGTCAAGCTGCCGGAACTGGGTGCAATCAGGCCGGCCAGCACCTTCAGCAAGGTGGTTTTGCCAGCCTGGGTTCGCCCGATAACGGTCACGACGCCGGAGCTTGGCAGTGTCAGGGACAGGCCATCGAGATGGACCTCGCCGCCTTGTTTCACCGTTAGATTGTCGAGCACATAAGTCATGGCAACTCTACTTGCGTCCGCCAATGCTGCCCTTGTCGAGATAGCGCTCGACGAAGAAGGCAATGACGATGAGGGGGGCAACCGAGATCAGTGCCGAGGCCGATAAGCTCCACCAGGGCGTGACCGAGGAGTTGAGGGAGACAATGGCCACCGGCAGCAACTGGGTCTGGGTGAAGGTGAGGGTGAAGGCGAAGAAGAAGTCGTTCCACCCAAAGATGATGCAAAAGATGCCGGCAACGACGAGCCCCGGAACCGAGTTTGGCAGGATGACCCGCCAGAAGGTCTCGAACGGCGTGCAGCCGTCGATCATCGCCGTCTCGTCCAGCTCACGCGGGATGGTGTTGAAGAAATCCACCATCACCCAAACGGCGATGGGCAGCAGCAGCGCCACATAGACGATGACCAGGCCAGCAATCGTGTCGAGCAGTCCAAGCCAGCCCAGCATCAGAAAGAACGGAATGGCAAGCACCACCGGCGGCATGATGCGCTGGGACACGAAGAAGAAGGTCAGGTCGCCATTGCCGATGGGGCCGGCCTTGTAGGAAAACCGGGACAGCCCATAGGCCGCGAGGGTGCCGAGCACGAGGCTGACGATGCTGGCCGATAGGGTCACCACCATCGAGGAGGCGAAGGGACCGGCAATGTCGATGCTGCCACCGCCGCCGCCGAACAGGCCCTGCCAGGCAGCCGCCGACGGTTCGTAATCGACAAACGGAATATAGGTCGGGCCGCCTGTGACGCCGTTGGCCGTCTTGAACGAGGTGGTCAGCGCCCAGAGGAATGGCGCAATCACAAAGGCGCTCCACAGCACGATGACGGTGACCTTGAGGATCGGGTAGACACGCGCCATGGCTCAGACCTCCGCTTTGATCAGGGTTTTTGCCAAGAGCTTGGCGATGATGGTCAGCAGGACGATCATGATCACCAGGTAGGTGATCGAGAGGGCGGCCGCGTAGCCGATCTGGAAGTCACGCAACCCCCGGATGAAGATGTAATAGCTGGAGGTTTCGGTGGACGTGCCCGGGCCGCCTGAGGTGATGACATAGACCGTCTCCATGATCTTGGAGGCCTCGATCAGCCTGATGATAATGGCTCCCACCGAGATCGGCGCCATGGCCGGAAAGGTGACGTTCCAGAAGGCCCGGACTGGGCCGGCGCCGTCGATGGCGGCGGCCAGCAGCGGCTCGCGAGGCAGCGAGAGCAGGCCCGCCAGGAGCAGCAGGAACATGAACGGCGTCCACTGCCAAACATCGACCAGGATGACCACGAAGGTCGCCCATTGGGCGTTGGTCAGCCA